>CAZDQD010000077.1:0-2650 GCA_964507425.1 uncultured Vicinamibacteraceae bacterium | reverse complement strand
CTTTGAATATGGGCGTATCGAAATTATTAAGGCATTTTTAATGAAATACCCTCAAAACTACCCAATATTTCTTGCTGATATTAATCAGATATCAGACTTAATAGGTATGAGATTGGTCGGTATCCCATTAATTGCACTTTTTAATCCTGAAGGTAAGCCTGTTGCTCGTTGGCCTGGTGAAATTGAAATTGATGAAATTGAAAAATTTATTACAAACTATAGAGAAAATAATGACCCGCTTTCATCGGAATTCGATTAAAAATTTAATCTCTCACTGACTATCTGTTTCCGCCTCATAAATATTAATAAAACCATTCTGATTAGGCATCTCAACTCCGACTAACGTCACAGCATTCATCCTATCATCCTTACTAATAAGATTGTTTAAATATAAAAGATAGGCCGTTATTGAATAAACTTGATTATCACTTAAAGAACCAGGTGCAGCCATTGGTTTTGATCGTCTTATAAAATCAAAGAGTGTTGTTGCATAAGGCCAATAATTGGCTATTGTTTTTTCCGGATACTCACTAATTAAACTCATTTCTGCACCAGCTAACTGATCTGCTGAATCACCAAGTCCATATTCACCATGACATGAAATGCATTTGGACTGGTATATTTTCTCCCCTTCATGAACACTGCCCTCTCCCTCCGGCAATCCTTCTCCGTCCGGGAATACACTAATATCCAATATTGCAATTTCTTCAGGTGTCGCCTCTTGCCCAAGACTTGGCGTGCTTTTAGTATCGGCTAGGGAAAAATTAATCCCAATCGCTATCAATATTAGAATTAGTTTTTTTTGTTGCATCTTTATCATAGACATGTGATACAAAACCATCGCTATCAATATGCCAATTAATTATGGCATTGTAATGAAAAAAACCTTGTCGGCCACGTTCCTTCACCAGTTCTTGACGTTCTGGTTGTACATAACCTGTTTCATCGGTTGCTCGACTTTTCAATATCGTGGGCTTACCGTTCCAATGCCATGGAATACGAAAACGTGTGAATGCTCGATCTAGAACAGGTTCCTGTAACTCAGCTTCTGCCCAACTGTTACCATCATCAGCAGAAACTTCTACCTTCCTAATTTTACCATTCCCTGACCAAGCCAAACCTGTAATTTGATATAAACCTGATTGTTTCAACAGCATGTGCGCTGAAGGTGATGTTATTAAGGACTTCGCCTCCATCGCAAAAGTGAACATTCTTGCTTTTCCTGATGGTTGCAGTTCTGTATAACGTGAAGTTTCGTTGCGTGCCATAACAGGTCGATTAGATAGTTTTATACGATGTAACCACTTAACATTTAGAACGCCTTCCCATCCAGGCACAACGAGTCTAACCGGATATCCATTCTCAGGACGTATTCGTTCCCCATTCTGGTAAAGCCCAAGAAACGCATCATCTAGTGCTTTCTTAATTGGTATTGATACCTGCATAGCAAAAGCATCAGCACCTTCAGCAATTAACCATTTTGCTTTTTTATCTAACCCAACCTCCTCCAACAATACTGATAAAGCAACACCCGTCCATTCACTGCAAGATACCATACCATTAAAATAGCCTGCTTCAGCCATTGACGGTTGACTATTCCATCCTGCATTACTATTTCCTCCGCATTCAATAAAACAGGTTTTTGATTGCAGCGGATACCTTAATAAATCATCAATAGTAAAAATTAAATCCTTTTTTACTAATCCATGGATCAATAAACGATGTTTTTTTGGATCAATCTGTGGAACACCATTGTGGTGACGCTCAAAGTGTAAGCCATTCGGCGTAATCGCACCTTCCATTAAATGTAACGGCGTCCAAGATACACCATTGCCGGGAACTGCTTCATTTTGTGAAGGATAACGCAAGACATTATCTTCAAATTTTGAAGGTAATCCATAAGTAGAAAAAGACTTTTCAGATTTATGTGCTCTGGTCGAATCAGAGGATTTACTTTGTGAAGTATTTTGGTTTTTTTTGGCTGAGGCAAGAGAAGCTGTCGAAGTCAAAGTTGTAATTACACCAAATTGTAATCCCCTTTTTAAAAATAAACGTCGATCTAGTAACCCGTTATCTGCAACTTGATTCTTTTTAAGATAACGATCATCTTTATAATCCATTATTGCCTCGCAAATTAATTAAGTGGATTATAACCGGGAATATCCTGTAAATTGATTTCATCAATCTGATCTTTCCTAAGATGTTCCTTTGCATAGCTTAAGTATATCTTTTCGTGCATAAAAACATCGAATAAATCAGGATCGACATGATTTTCTAATTTCATTCTGCCAAGTATTTTTAATGCTTGTGATAATGGCATTCCTTTCTTATACGGCCTATCGCCTGCAGTAAGTGCTTCAAAAATATCAGCGATTGCGATCATTCTGGCAGGAATCGACATCTGATTCCCTTTTAATTTATTGGGGTATCCCGTGCCGTCCATCTTTTCATGATGACAACCAGCAAATTCGGGAACATTCCTAAGGTGTTTTGGGTATGGTAAAGATTTAAGCATCTTAATAGTTACTGATACATGATTATTAATGATTTGACGTTCCTTTGTGTTTAGTGTGCCGCGTGATATTTGTAAATTCTCAATTTCTTCCTTATCCAATAAATTAACGCTTTTACCAGCCGAATTCTTATAAGT
>CAZDQD010000076.1:0-2679 GCA_964507425.1 uncultured Vicinamibacteraceae bacterium | reverse complement strand
TATTGATTTTATTGCAGTATCGTTTGTGGACAGGTAATGGTAGTTTAATTGAAGTGAGTCTTCTTAGAGATGAAATAACAAAGGTTAAATCTGAAAATGACCGTCTTAAAGAACGTAATCTCTCACTAACAGCAGAAGTTTTTAATCTTAAGCAAGGGCATGAAGCTATAGAAGAAATTGCGCGTAGTGAAATGGGGATGATTAAAGATGGTGAGACTTTTTATCAAATTATAGATAGTGCTGACCAACAATCTAATTCAAACTAAAAAATATGCCAAAAAGTAATAAGTATTGGGTGGTTATCCCAGCTGCTGGAATTGGTAAACGAATGGGTGATGATATTCCCAAACAGTATATTTCTGTGTGTGGAAAAACAGTTATCGAACATACTATAGATAATTTTATTGGCCGTAACGAAATTGAAAATATTTGTATCTCAATATCAGAATCTGATAATTATTGGCCTACATTACCAATATCAAAAAATGAGAAAATAATAACAACGGTAGGCGGTGATGAACGATATGAATCTGTCTATAATGGTTTACGTGCTATACAAGACAAAGCGACTGAGAATGATTGGGTGCTGGTACATGATGCTGTAAGACCATGTCTCAAAAAATCAATAATAGATCGATTAATTACTGATATAAGTTCACATGATGTTGGTGGAATTTTAGCTTTACCTTGTTCTGAAACGATGAAAAGAGTAAATAATAGTAATGAAGTAGAAGAGACAATTAATAGGCAAACTACTTGGCGTGCACAGACACCCCAGATGTTTAAATATAAAAAACTTCTTTTGGCAATTGAAAAGGTAATTAATGAAGATATTTTTATAACTGATGAAGCAATGGCAATGGAGTTATCAAATCATAAACCTATTGTTATTTTAGGCGATGAGAATAATATTAAAATAACACATAAAACTGATCTTAAATATTTAGAACTATTTCTCGAGGAAACATTATAGATATGCGAATTGGACATGGGTATGATGCTCATTGCTTTGTTGAAGGTAGGCCTTTAGTTTTAGGTGGAGTTAGTATTTCTCATTCAAAAGGTTTAGATGGTCATTCAGATGCTGATGTCGTTATACATGCTGTATGCGATGCGTTACTTGGCGCTATGGGTTTAGGTGATATTGGAGTGTATTTTCCTAATACGGATATGAAATTAAAAGATATTGATAGTCGTGTTCTATTGAAGCAAATTTTTGATTTGATGAAAGAAAATAAATTTATTATTGGTAATTTGGATATTACGATTTTAGCACAGGAACCAAAGATGGTTGATTATATTCCTATGATGAAAGAAAATTTTGCCAGTGATTTGAGTAGTAGCATTTCTCTTATAAATATTAAGGCAACAACTACCGAAGGTATGGGATTTATTGGCCGAGGTGAAGGTATCGCAGCACACGCAGTTGCCTTACTATCCTTAAATTAAAAATATTTCTAGTTTTTTTTGAAGTAAACATATACTGCTCCAGTACCTCCATTATTTGGTTGGGCTGAACAAAATCCCCAGACTATCGAGTGATTTCTCAACCATTGATTTAGTTTATTTTTAATTATAGGGGATTTATTTTTTGATCCATAACCTTTCCCATGAATAATAAGAACACATGATACGGCTTGAACTTTACATTCTTCAAGAAACATAACTAATTCTTTTTTTGCTTCATCTACACGCATCCCATGTAAATCCAATGTTTTCTTAAATTTATATTTTCCCTGTCTTAACCGTTTAAATTTTTTATCGTTTTCACCTGCACTACAGAATCTAATTTCTTCCTCACTATTAACTGACTTTTCATTTAGTCTGTTTTCATTTATTTCGTAGTCAGAATTAATATATTTTTCCTTATTTTTTTTTGAATACGGAGGTGTTTTAGAGTTATCAGTTATAACATTATTATCTTTAATTGGTTTAGTATTTCCGACAGTATCTCGAAATAGTTTTCTATCTTCATCTGATATTTTTGATGATTTATTCATTTTACTAATTTAGTGATTTTCTTGCATTTGAAAATATTTTGATCCAGGGACTGTATTCATTATTCCATTTATTTGGAAACCAAGAAAATTGTTTAGTTAAAAAAACGCGCTCAGGATGAGGCATCATGATGGTAAAACGCCCATCTTGATTAGTGAATCCAGTTAGCCCATTCTCTGATCCATTGGGATTTTGCGGGTATTTTTCGGTAGCATTGCCCATATTATCAATGAAACGCATAACCGGGTATGATTGCTCTTTATTAAGTGTTTTTAAGGTACGCCCTTCACCATGAGCGACAACAATTGGGATTTTGGAACCAACCATATCCTTGAATAACACTGAGGGCGAATCCATTATTTCTACCATTACTAGCCTAGCTTCGAATTGTTCCGAATAATTTCTTGTAAAGTCGGGCCATGATGATGCGCCAGGCACCAAATCACGAAGTTGAGACATCATTTGACAGCCATTACACACACCGAGACCGATCGTATCCTTACGATTAAAGAAATCTTCAAATATTTATCTAAGCATGTCATTATATAAAATAGTTTTTTCCCATCCACCACCCTCACCCAGGACATCTCCATATGAAAAACCACCACAAGCAACTAAACCATCAAATGAATCAAGTTTTATTTGCTTATCTATTAAATCTTGCATATGAACATCAACGCA
>CAZDQD010000075.1:0-3948 GCA_964507425.1 uncultured Vicinamibacteraceae bacterium | reverse complement strand
GTCATGTGAGGCCATCTCTTCGTTGCCACCACACGCAATGAGGCTCATTGAAAATGCACTAACGATTATCAGTAACGCGAGTTTCTTTGGCATGCAGGTTTCCCTCCGATAAGGAAATCACTATATCACGGAGAAATTTGTATGCAGCTCATTTCGGTGGCAGCGGATGAATAATTCGGAGAAGACTTTAGTGGATTGGGAGGTAGATTTTCATGCTACGAAAAAGGTGAGTTTAGGACGATTGTTGGTGATTTAGGTGTCGTTCTGCTGCGCTGCGCGCAGCCTTGCGTGCGGAAGCGATGCAATCAGGGATTCCTACGCCACGGAATGCCGAACCAACAATTTGAAGGTTTGGATGGTCTTCCAATACGCGATCAATGTTTTTGATGTGTTCAAGGTGGCCGACACTGGGTTGGGGGTTCGCAGCTGGCCATCGGTATACCTTCGCTAATACAGGAGTCCCTGTCGTCGAAAGTAGTTGTTGAAAGTCCGAGAGGACGCTTGCAATTAATTTCTCATCAGATTGACTGAGGGCAGTGGGGGTACGGAACCCGCCGACGAAGGCTCGTAAGAGAATATGGTCGTGTGGTGCACGGTGTGGCCATTTGGAAGAAATCCAAGTTGCGGCTGAAATGGTCATGTTCGGTTCTGTTCGAGGAACCACGAGGCCGCTTCCGTCGAGGGGATGCCCGACGTGTTCTCGTAGGAACCCCAGGACGACAATCGCGATTGATGTATAGGAAATCGCGTTACATAGCGACGACAATTTAGTGTTCAGACTGGTGGTTAGGTTTCCGAGTGTGTGAGCCGGGAGTGTTGAGATGACTTGGTCTGCGGTGGACACGGGGTTGCCCCCTTGGTGTATTTGCAAGGGGCTGTGTCCTGAGATCGCGGTTATCTCAATGTTCTTATGTATGGTGTTGGTGGGTATGGTCTTTGCAAGTTCACGGGTGAACGTCTCAAGGCCATCGGAGAAGGATCGAAAGACACCGCTTCTCTTTCGCTCCGACGCATCTTCGCTATAAAGGTGTCGTAAGCCTTTGATGACACTACCGTAATCATGTTCTGCTGTGACTAAACGTGGAAATAGGGCCTGCATGGACAGTTGGTCGACGTCACCAGCGTGGATTCCTGCAAGGAGTGGTTCTGCGATGTAATCGACGGATTCTTGACCGAAACGCCTACGAAAAAAATCAGCGACTGATTCATCAGAACGATCCTGTTTGGAGGAAATGATGAGGTCAGCGAACATACGTGCACGGCCTTGCCACGAAAGTAGACCGTTTGTGATCAAAGGACCAAACTGGGTTGGGATGCCGAGCACTGACGAATAAGGAAGGGGGCAGAGTCTTTCTTGCCGGTACACATAGGCCGTTCGTGGCTGCTGGGTACTGATGAGCTGGTCGCTTAATCCGAGTTCATTCACCAGTTGTATGGCCGCGGGTTTTTGAACGAGAAGCGAGTCTGGGCCTGTGTCGACGGTGAAGCCATCTACTGATTCGGTCTGGACCATCCCGCCGAGACGATTTGACTTTTCAAACAACCGAAACGGTACATTTTGACGAGCGAGTTCGTATGCAGCGGCTAACCCGCTAATGCCTCCACCGAGAATGGCGATAGGAATGTGACTCAAGGTCTGGTCTCTAGACTATGTGTGGGCGTGTACGTAACGCGCTAACTCCTGCACATTTTCAACCGGTGTTTCTGGCAAGATACCGTGCCCGAGGTTGAAAATATGTCCCGGTCGCCCATTCACTTTGTGCAGGATGTCCCGCGTGGCAGCCAACATGCGTTCTGGTGGACCAAGAAGGAGTGTCGGGTCAAGATTGCCTTGTATGGCCTTATTGGTGCCGACCAATTTCCAGGCGCGATCAATCGGAATGCGCCAGTCAACACCAATGACATCGCCACCGGCCTCAGACATGATTTCGAGGAGATTTGACGTGCTGGTGCCAAAGTGGAGCACTGGCACCTCCTTTGCGGACACAGTTCTTAAAATGCTCTGCGTGTGTGGAAGGATGAATTCTCTATAGTCGGATTCATTCAATGCGCCAACCCAAGAATCGAACAACTGAACCGCTTGTACTCCCGCCTCTATCTGTGCGAGGAGGTATTCAGCAATATTCGTTGCGAAGGTCTCGCAGAGGCGATGCCACGTCGCAGGTTCTGAATACATGAGAGTTTTCGTTTTCCCATAGTTTTTAGAGGGGCCGCCCTCGATCGCGTAGCTCGCGAGAGTAAAAGGAGCTCCAGCGAACCCTATCAGAGGAACGCGGTCTTGAAGGTCTTTACGAAGGATGCTGATCGTTTTCAGCACGTGTCCGAGTCCGTCACTCGGATCAAAATTTGATAGCCGCGCGACGTCACCATCTGTCCTGATAGGGGTATGGATGATGGGGCCTTCACCTTTGACAAAATCAAATGGCAGTCCCATTGGTTCGAACGGCAATAACAGGTCAGAGAATAGAATTGCGGCATCAACTTCCAATTTGTTGACTGGCTGTAAGGTTACTTCTGCTGCCAGTTCAGGTTGTCGGCATATTTCAAGCAAGCTGTATTTCTCCCGAATTTTTCGGTATTCGGACATGTAACGGCCGGCTTGTCGCATAAACCACACAGGCGTATGGTTTACACGATCACGATGACAAGCACGTAAAAATACGTCGTTCACTAGTGAGATGGTACTACGACGTAGATGGTGTCGTTGACAGGTGAAAAGTTTTGAGCAGTTTCGTTTCTTAATTCCTGTGAAATTTCTCTCGCGGTCCGTTCATCTTGAATGACACTGTCTAGCAGTGCTGGTGTCCAGAATCGAAATGTTGTCGACAATTCTGTGCAAGTTACTCTCTACGAGTTGTTTATACTTGTTTGTGTTGTCTGACTACTAAACATTATGATGGTCTTATTGTGCGAAAAATTTGTAACTAATTGATAATAAGTGTGTTAGTTGACATCTCACTGTCAACCGTGTCTACGATGAACAGATGATTCCATGCTAGAATCACGCGCCGTCGGCGGTAGATAAGTTTTGCAATTGGAGACGAAGTGACGCCCATCCTAGTCCGGCCGATTCGAGAACAGGTGGACCATGACCGCGTTATCCGCCAATTGGAGGCCAAATGGCGCAGAAACCGCGGGCGCTATGCGGTAGCCTCGAATGTTGGCTCAGAAAATAAAGCCCCCGTAAGAGTTGGCGGACAATCGCTGTATCCGGACCTCATCGTAATGAATACAGAAGGTGCGAAACGGCTCCACGCTCTTGTGGAGGTTGAGACGGCCGAATCTGTTAATCATCTTGAAGCGATGGCACAGTGGGCACGGTTTGCCAAGGCGCGCGGTGAATTTCATCTATATGTTCCTGCGAACAAATCCGATATAGCGACGCGACTTGCCAAGAAGATGGGCATTAATGTTTCCGAGGTCTGGTCATATTACCCGGTGGGCGAAGAAATTCGTTTCTCGATGATGTACCGTTCTCCGTCGGCAGAACGAGCAGCTGTGAAAAGAAAGGCGACAGCTGCAGAGCGCACCGCGGTGGCTCGGCGACGAGCGATGAAAAAGAAACAGACTAAGAAGAAGGTGGTCAAGAAGAAGGTGGTCAAAAAGAAGGCTGCGAAGAAAAAAGTCGTCAAGAAGAAGGCTGTGAAGAAAAAAGTCGTCAAGAAGAAGGCTGTGAAGAAATATGTCGCCAAGAAGGCGGTCAAGAAGAAGGCTGGAAAGAAAAAATCCGTAAAAAAGAAGAGTGGGAGACGTTGAAGTTTCTGAGCCTTTGGGAACGAACTGGTCATGCCGTATCTCCGCTATTCTCGAAATAAAAAAGGCTACGAAAATACTTACGTATTGCACGGGTCTCGAACAGGTGGAAGGCCTGAGGTCCTCTACTTGTTTCGAACCCCACCGAATATTAAGGTGGGGCGAGGGGCCCTAGACCCAGAGGTCCTGTCGGCG
>CAZDQD010000074.1:0-2789 GCA_964507425.1 uncultured Vicinamibacteraceae bacterium | reverse complement strand
GCTCAGACCCGGCAGTTCCCTCCGCAGCACGCGCACCCGCCAAGATATTCAACAATCCGTAATTCCCTTCGTGACAAGCGTATTCATACATCCCCTCACCGCGCTTCATTTGCAAGGCAGCCGTGAATGGCTCTGTAAAGGTCACGGTGTCGTCAACCGTAAACTCGTACATCAACGTGTCGTCAGAAACTCGCCAAAACCGTTCCGTGAGATGTAACGTCGTCCCGTCGCCCGCCCCTGTCGCAACGGACGGATTAAAACTAGCCGTCTTATCCGTAAAATTTCTCGTTTCAACAACTAGCGTGTCGCCATCCCAATAGCCGCGCGAATCCCCCATCCACTGGCGCAGAGTCTCTGGCAGGTGCGCTCTCCCATCAAGTGGAACAACGCGTGCATCGTGAACCATTTCATGGAGAATGACCACGTGGGTTGGGGTCTGAAAAATCTGTACATTCTGGTTATAACCAGCCGGCACGATCGGTGGACCTGAATTAAATCCGAGCAAGCATCGCTCTGCAAGACCACGGTCCTCGTAACTATCGGCACCGATTCCAGCGGCACGCACTCGCACCGGTCGCGTGCCTGGTCGGTCTTCACCCAAAGAAAGTTCGACGAGTTCGAAACCAGGACGCAACGCAGGAACACGTCCATTTGGCGGGTCCGTGATCAGAGAAGTTCGTTGGTCATCAACGACCGAAGCCCCTTGGTCGACCCAGTATGAATTGTAGGCTCCCACGTTACCACCGACTGGAAGCGGCTCATTCCGAACCTCACTCGGCGCAAACGCGTCTACCTCCCGAGCTGCCGCCTGCGAGTCAAGTTCGGCTACTTCTTCAGCCGTTAAGACTGCGCTCTCCTGGTCTTCCGGGCGCTGCAGTGGGGTTAAAGTGCGAAAATCCCAGACGCCTTGCAGGTCTGGTTGACCATCAGGTGTTCTAGGATGTTCGTCTTGTGCCGCCGCTGTCATCGGGACGGCCAGCAGGCACCCAAGCATTACTCTAGACATCACGAACGCAAATCTGTCGTTGTCTCTCATATAAATATTCCCCATTAATTAGGCCAGCAGTGCGTTACGGCTGTGCGCCGTCGTCAGTTTCGGTTGTTCTGGCTTCCATGGCTCTGGCACCCGAGAGTGAACTGGCCATGGAGTAATTTCCCTCGTGGCATGCGTACTCATACATCGGCTCTTCGGTGCGGTTCATTTGCACTTGCGCCGTCCATGGTCCCGACCAAGACGTGGGGTCCGTGATAGTGAACTCATAGAGAAGCTCGTCTGCACTCACTCGCGTGAAGCGTTCCACGAGGTGCATGTTGGCGCTTGATCCTCCCAGTGATGTTTCACCAAGGAAATTTCGCGTCTCGACAACGAGAGTCTCATCGTCCCAGCTGGCTCGAGAGTCACCGACCCACTGTCGGAGTTGGCTTGGAAGATGGGAGCGTCCATCAAGTGGCACAATGCGCGCGTTGTGGACCATTTCATTAAGGATGACGATGTGGTCAGCCGTTTGAAACAATTGCACGTTGTTGTTATACGCGCTCGGTGTCATCGGTGGTCCGGAGTTGAATCCGAGTAGGCAGCGTTCGGAGATACCTCGGTCCTCGGGTCCGTAGGCATGTCGTCCTCGAAGAATGCGTGTGAGTTCACGACGCGCTTCAACTTCTGGACGGACGGCTGGAATTCTTCCATTTGGCGGGTTGACCACAAGGGATGTTCGTCGTTCCGCAAGAGAGTCTCCCCACTCAAACCAGATGCGAAGACTATAGCCAACACGTGCTTCAAGCGGTTGGGCATCACCAGCTTCGGGCTCGAGTCCTTCACGTTGAATGGCCAGTTGCTGCTCCCACTCTGCCGCTTCCTCTGCGGTTAGTGTTTCTTTGCCAGCCAACTCGACCGGTCGCTCCATCGGCGTTGCTGTTGAGAAATTCCAGCCGCCCTGTAGGTCGGGCTTGCCATCTAGAGTCCGCGGAATCTCATGAGCCGATTGCGCAAATGCGGCTGTCGTTAAAATAGATAAACACGCAACCGACCACAGGCCAACTTTGAGTCCTCTCAATTGCATATCCCGTACCCCCAGCTACTGCGGCTTTAAACTGCTCCTTGAAACTCAATAATGACTCACCACCACGCTCTTCGCAACACGGTAATATTGGCGGAGCGACAACTATGATTTTTTCGCGCGTTACAGAGCATCACCGACGGGACACTGTATAACCAACCCGTCGTCTAATCCACGAACGCACGCTATGCGATTGACCGTCCGAGACAAATTGCCGTCATTGTTCGTCTTACTGGTAATTGTCTTCACCGCAATTCCGACCGCAGCACAGCCGTCGGACAACGATGAGTCCGATCGGATAGACCGTGTTGTTGTCCTCCCGTTCGAGAACATTTCTGAAAGTGCAGGAGACAACTGGATTGGTGTCGGAATCGCGGAAACCATCGCTACGGGTATTGAGCATCTAGAAAATGTACTGATCGTCAGGGAACAAGACGGCCGCTTATTTGCCACGGAAAATCGTGAAACTACGTTGGGTGTTGGCCGTCAATCAGATGCGGCTTGGGTGATTCGTGGCGCGTATCAACGCCTTGGTGACCGACTGCGACTGACGGCACGTATGACCAACGTGGAGACCGGTGATGTAGTACTGAGTGCGACGGTCGATGGACGCATCGACGAGTTATTCGTGTTACAAGACCGATTGGTCGACAACCTGCGGGCGGTGTTTGAAGGTGGTCAACAAGCCGCCATGGTCGCGATGGCACCGGTCGCCATAGCCCCAGCGGACCC
>CAZDQD010000073.1:0-14211 GCA_964507425.1 uncultured Vicinamibacteraceae bacterium | reverse complement strand
CGTCGAAACGGTTCGCCGTCACACAGAATCACAATGTTCTCTACGTCTGGGAGGTTGGTAATCCGCCAACTTGTATCCCGACGACGTTGTTCAGGTGCTGCTGCGTATGTTCCGATGTGGAGCGCTCCGCTGTCGAGGTCGTTCCATGCCTGATAGAGCCCGATGGATGGAAAATCAATGTCTTCTACGGTTGGGGCCGAAAACTTATCCATATGGGGCGCGTCAAATGCGCGATACCAAGCATCGCCAGTGCCAACCTCATTCACCATCATGCTCGCACTACGCTGGCCACGTGGGTATGCTTCGTTTAATCCAAACCACCAGCCGAAGTTTTCATCGTGTTCGCCAAAGAAACGGGGGTCGTATTCTCGCTCGGCCGCTGCCCGTAGGCGCATTTCTGAAGTATGGTCCCCGAGTTCACGAGCCATTACAAGCCCGGTCGCCGAAGCTCTGCTCTCGACACGTGGGTCGTTCCATCCGAGAGCGTTCGCAGCCGATTCGTACAAAAATGTTGCGAATTCCCGGTCTTGCGGCAACAAGAGAAATGCGGTTCCGACGCCAGCAGCAGGTCCGCCGTTTGCTTTGTGATTAACGATCGGATCGTAGTAACTAGTTACGGCCTGAAGTCTGCCGTCGCGGCCAACGTCGATGAAGTTGTCACGGGCGTACTCAAGCCACCCTTCGACCGGGCGGTGGGTATTGCGGCCATTAATCTGGTCGTAGAGGTACATTCCGAGGCCGGCTGCACTGTTACATGGGAACCAGATCTTTGTGTTTTCACATTGAGGGCCTTCCGGGTGGTCACGGTACTGGTTTTCGAGTAACGCAGCGATACGATGTTGGTCCCATTGGAATACTTCATCTCCGTAACCGGTAACATCAAACGGACGTTCGTATTTGTCATCTCCAGATACGTACTTGTAAATGGACAGGACGAGATTAAACCATCCACGAAAAAACAGGTTGCCGTCTGAGCCGATAGGGTCTCGTGAAAGGCCCCAAGGTTCGATCCCATTTGCGGTCCATCCGATGCGGTTGTAATTTCCACGTAGTCGCTCGGGTATGGCTGCCATTACAGAATCCGGATAGTTGGCGCGTCTCGGATCGTCGCCAATTTGTGTAAGCCAATCGATGGCTCCCCAATAGGTGGGGTAGCGACTCGCGAGTCCATCGGCGATTGCTGTATAGACTTCGCGCCATGCAGGTGTTTGGTCTGCCATGAGTAGCAGGGCATATGACGAATTGTGAAGGTCAAAACGTCCGTAGCTGGTGACCACCGGATTTGAATAACGGTCCCACCACATATGCGGCACGCCATCCGCGTGCCAGTCGTCTGGAGTGGTAGCTTTCTGCCAGAGAAAACGAAGCCATCCGCGTGTGCGCGCGTTGAGGGCGGGGTGGTATGAATGTGGAGGAGTATCGACAGGTGTAGGTTGCCCGAGCGGTTCGGCACTTGTTGGTATCGCTCCGGCAGACAGTGCCGCGGCACCTGCCGCGCCAAGCTCTTTGACGAAGGTGCGTCTAGTTCGTGTATCCCTGTGCTTCATGGTCGACACCCCGCTATTGGTGGCCGCCAGAGCCACTAACTACTGAGAATAATAGTATTTTGTGGTGAACGTATCTGATTCTTGTATTGAAAGATGGCATTGGAGTCAGATGAACGGTAGGATGGCGTCTGATGCTGTTTGAAAAATGAGGAGGCCCTCGTGAGGTTACCAAACTTGTTGTGTTCGGTTGGCGTAGTTGTTTCGATCTCGGTCGTTCTGCCCGCAGTGCTTGCTGCGCAGGATGAAGGTGTGCCGCGAACTGCTTGGGGCACTGCGGATCTTAATGGGGTATGGGATTTCCGGACGTTGACGCCTTTTGAGCGGCCAGAAGACCTAGCAGACCAAGAGTTCTTTACAGAGGAAGAGGCGGCCGAATATGAGGCAGGTCGGCTTGCACAGTTTGAGATTCGTGATGAGCAGGAGCCAGCGGACGGAGTCGGTAATTATAATCAGTTCTGGTTTGACCCTGGCGACACCGTCAGTGCGACGAATCAAACATCGATCGTTGTTGACCCACCCAATGGACGTGTGCCAGCGCTGACATCTGAGGCGCAGGCCAAAGTCGATGCCTTACGCGAACATCGTGAGGGTGTCGACCCTCATTCACCCACTTATGGTGGGTTCGTCGATGACCTTGGTTCGGGTATGTTTGCTGTGCGTTGCATTCTCGGTTTTAACTCTGGACCACCTATGACGCCCGGTGGTTACAACCAGAACGTGCAACTCGTTCAAACGGAGGATTACGTGCTCTTGTTGAACGAGATGGTTCACAGTTCGCGTGTAATTCCGCTGGATGGTCGACCGCATCTGCCGGAAGAGATACGTCAGTGGATGGGCGACTCTCGGGGGCATTGGGAAGGTGACACATTGGTTGTAGAGACGACGAATTTCTTGAGAGAGACAAGCTTTCGTGGTGGAGTCACGACCCCAGACCTACTGCTTGTTGAGAAATTTACGCGTGCGTCTGATGGTGTCTTGATGTATGACGTTACGGTTGAAGATACAAACGCGTGGAATGAGCCCTGGTCGTATCGCATCCCGATGCAAAAGAATACGATGCCAATCTTTGAATATGCCTGCCACGAGGGCAACTACGGTTTAACAAATATCTTGGCTGGTGCGCGTGAGAAAGAGGCTGCGATGGATGCGGCTGGTCGCTGAACGTCGACACGAATTTGCGCCACTTGAAAAATGTCAGACGGTGAGAACTCGGAGTTGGTAACGTCTGAATTTATATCCGGTGCTGAGATCTCGGGTGTTTCGATGGAGGATATTTTTGCGTAGATACGTAACGCTGCTTGTCTGCGTCTTCGCGGCGTGTGCGCATGGTGTCAGTGTGTCTGCGGAAGATTGGCCTCAGTGGCGAGGTGCAGATAGGCTCGCGTTGTGGCAAGAGACGGGTATCGTTGATGAATTACCAGGCGCATTGTCAGTGAAGTGGAGTACAGACCTCCGGTCTGGTTATTCCGGTCCGGCAGTTGCGAACGGAAGAATATTCATCAGTGATTGGTTGGAGGATCCCAATTCAAGGACGCTTGATGGGACAGAGCGTGCGCTCGCCATTGATGAGCAGACGGGTGAGATTCTTTGGTCTCATGAGTGGCACACGAGTTATCGAATGTTGTCAATTAGTTATGCCATTGGTCCTCGGGCTACTCCGACTGTGGACGACGACCGTGTCTATTTCGTTGGAGGCACAGGCAGACTGTTTTGTCTCGACGTTGCGACCGGCGGAGTCTTGTGGGAAAAAGATTACGTGGCCGAATACGATACGAGTGTCCCAGTGTGGGGGATTGTGAGCGGGCCACTGGTTGACGGCGAGTTATTGATTGCGGTTGTCGGAGGCGAGCCGGATGCGGGTGTTGTGGCGTTTAATAAGTTCACGGGTGAGGAGGTCTGGCGCGCCATTACCGTGGGCAGTGAAATGGGGTATGCGCAGCCTGTGATTTATGAGGCTGGGGGTGTTCGCCAGTTAATCGTTTGGCACCCGCTTGCGCTGGCTTCGCTGAATCCAGTAACTGGTGAGCAGTACTGGGAGGAGCCTTGGGACGTATCGATGGGAGTTACGGTGGCGACGCCAGTCAAGAGCGGAGATTATTTGCTGGTCTCGCAATTTTTCAATGGTTCGATGATGATGCGTCTTAATAGTGATCGTCCTGATGCGACGATGCTTTGGAAAGGTCAGAGTCGCAGTGAACTTCCAGGCGAAACGGATACGATTCATGCGATGGTGACGACTCCACTGATCATTGGAGACCACGTCTACGGAGTCGATAGTTATGGTGAATTACGTGGTCTTGACGCGAGAACCGGGGAGCGGCTCTGGATGAGTCCAGATATGACGGCGCAGGCTCGTTGGAGTACCGCATTCCTTGTTCGTCACGGTGATCGCTACTTCGTGAACAACGATGAGGGATTCCTGATCTTGGCCCAATTTACCCCGACCGGATACGTTGAACTTAGTCGTACACGACTTATCGAACCGACGTCGAGTTCTGGCACGCGTACGCCGCATGGGAGCATCTCGGAGCGGATTGTTAATTGGTCTCATCCTGCTTACGCCAATGGTCATATTGTCCATCGTAACGACGAGAAGTTGATTCGGGCGTCGTTACTTGAGTCGGATTACTAGGAAGTGGAAGATGGACTACTCACACATAGTGAGTACGCGTGGTTTTCGTGTAGTGAAGCTTGAGGAGGTTCGGATGAAGAAATGCGTGATGTTGGTCGGCGTTGGCATGTTCTTGCTAGCGGCTTCGGTGCAGGCTCAACAGGAGGAGACTTATGACTACTGGCGGTACCAGCGACAGATGGTACGGCAAGGTCAGCAGGCGGTCTTCATGTGCAATGGTCTGTTCACGTCGAATCGGACTCTTGAACAAGTGTTTGGGCAGGAACTGGCATTCCTTCCTGAACCAATTGGTACGGCTAGTGGTGGGGATTACGAGGTCGATTATGAACGGAAGGGCGTCGTTATTGGCTCTGGACGTGACGTGCCGAAGATGCGAGCGGCGTTTAGAGAAGGGATCGGGTGTGTGATTCTTCCACCTGACCAGACGCTAGACGATGTGGCTGAATTGCCGCATCTTGATTTGCCGTATCCAGATGAAGAGCCGGCGAATACGCCTTGGCCGCAGGGTGATCTTGTTAGTGCGGCGCCGCTGCCTTCCTACGTAGACGGTCAGGCCTTGGATGCGGCATCCGACTGGGCGTTTGAACGGGAGTCGTCGGAACAGGTTACTTTGAGTTTACTTGTGTTACATCGGGGCAACATTATCCATGAGCGGTACGCGCCTGGAGTAGACATGTCGACCCGTACACGGACTTGGTCCACCGCAAAAAGTATTGCATCGACTCTAATCGGCATGCTGGTTGATGAGGGCAAGCTATCTCTTGACGAGCCTCTCGGTTTTGACTTCTTGCCGGAGTCGGCTGATGGAGACGACCCTCGGACTGAGATTACGTTGCGGCACGTACTTAACATGTCGAGTGGACTCGAGACTGTGGATAATCGCGGGCTTGAGTACGCCATAGGATCAGGCTTGTCGTATTGGGCTGGTGCTAGTTCAACCGTTGGTGCACGGAGCCGTGCGCTCATTCGGGAACCAGGCACGAATTGGGACTATGAGAATTACGATACGTTACTCGCGGTGTATGCCATGAAACAGGCACTAGGCGATGACTATAGCGAGTTCCCGAGGCGCGCTCTGCTTGACAAGATAGGCATGCAAAACACACTTGTCAGCACCGACCGTTTCGGTGATTTCATTTTGAGCAGTCAGGTATATACGAATGCCAGAGACCTCGGTCGGTTCGGGCTCCTCTACCTACAAAATGGTGTGTGGAACGATGAGCGGCTAATCTCGAGAGAATGGATTGATTTTGTGCGCACTCCGGCTCCCGCAACCGTGGGTCAAGGTGGCCAATACGGCGGGCAATTCTGGCTCGTCCCGGAAGGGCGAGGCGATGTGCCGAAGGATGCTTACTCGACGTCGGGTAATCGAGGCCAATATACGGTAATTGTGCCATCGCATGAACTAGTGATTGTGCGGCGAGGTTTGGATTACGGACGCCAAGGATTTGATCGCTGGGGTTTGACGCGAGAAGTGTTAAAAGCATTTGAACTTATGCCAGCAGAGTAGCTGGCATTGTCGCACTTAGTCTTTTTTGAGTGCACGACCGAGCTTTGCCACGATTGTGTATTCGTCTTTTGTAGCCGGCTGGACTGAGAGTCGGCTGCCTTTTTGCGTGACAAGCATACTGGCGAGGTCCTTCGTCGCCTTTAAGGTGGCGAGGGGGACTGTTCCCGCGAACTGTTCAACGAAACCAAGATCCACCATGAACCACATTGGTTTTTCCTTCGTGCTCCGCGGGTCGAAGTATTTGTGTCCTGTTTTCCATGCGTATGAGTCCGGGTACCCTGTTTTGGTAATTTTTGCGAGACCTGTGACACCGGATGGGTCTGCGTTTGACGCATAAAACAACACCAAATCGCCAAGCCGCATCTGGTCGCGCATAAAGTTTCGTGCTTGAAAATTACGCACACCTTCCCAGCAGGTAGTCCCGTCTCGTTTAAGGTCGGCAATCGTGTAAGCAGACGGTTCGCATTTCATTAGCCAATATTGTCGTGCCATAGTACTTACGCTCCATTTAAAGAGTTGTTAGCATAGTCGACATTAACGGTTACAAGGTTTGCTTTTGGGGGTTCAGCATGAAGACTATTGCGACGAACATCTGTGCATTGCTTGCGATTATATTTGCATCCGTTAGTGTTGGTGCCGCCCAGCAAGAAGACGACGGGGCTAACGCAGTGTTGCCTTGGGCCTACGTGTTGAACGAGCCAACCCCTGAGGGTGCCACGGTTCCGGACCCAGAAGAAATTGTAACGGTGCCGGGCTCAGCCGTGTCGATGGCACGGTCGGAGATCAACATTAATAATGGTCCACCCGACTGGCATCCAGATGCTCATCCCAGGATGCCTGATGTTGTGGCAACCGGAGGCGGTGAAGGCGTTGTTGCTTGCGGTTATTGTCACCTTCCAAACGGGCAAGGCAAACCAGAAAATGCTGGTGTTGCTGGACAACCGTATGAATACATTGTGCAGCAGATGACTGACTGGAGAAATGGTCTTCGTAAGACAGGGGAACCGAGGATGGGGCCTCCATCTTTTATGGAAAGAATCGGTTTGGCTGCGACGGATGCAGAAGCACGTGTGGCTGCGGAGTATTTTTCTTCGATTGATTTTAAGCCGTGGGTTCGTGTGGTTGAGACGGATACCGTTCCCAGAACACGATTTGCTGGTTGGATTCACGAAGTGATTGAAGGTGGCGAAACAGAGCCGATTGATATACGTGTTGTCGAAACGCCGGAAGACCTGAAACTTACAAAACTACGTGATGATTCCTCTGGGTTCGTGGCATACGTGCCCTTAGGTTCCGTCGCCCGCGGACGTGAACTTGTTACGACTGGCGGTGCGGGACGTACGGTGTCGTGCACCGTCTGCCATGGCGATGACCTTCGAGGTCTTGGGCCGATGCCTGCTCTTGCCGGACGTTCTCCTACTTATCTTGCGCGACAGCTGTATGACTTCCAACAAGGCACGAGAAATGGTGCCTGGTCCGATCTTATGGACGCTGCCGTTGAAAATATTACCATTGAGGACATTGTTGACATCGTTGCGTATACGGCAAGCCTCCAACCATAGCTTTTGATGAAGAAGGAGACTTTAGTCGGGGGTAAAAGGACTGAGGGAGATACGAAAACCAATGAACGGTCTTCGAACTCCTGGGTCGGTACCGCCCCTGACCGAACTTCTGATCGTATTAGCTTGGTCGGTGAATGAACCGCCCCGCATTACGAATAGGGCGTCGGTCTGGAGGTCGACGGCACTGTGATCGTCAACAAATGGATAAGCGCGGTATTGACTTCTAGTCAATTCCCAAACGTTCCCACTCATGTCGTGGAGGCCGAAGAGGCATGTTGGACAGTCAATGGCGCCGACGGGACGTGTTCCTTCGGTATTGAAATTTGCGACGTTGTTGGTGAGTTCATTGCCCCAAGAGTAAATACGGCCGTCGGTACCTCTGGCTGCTTTCTCCCATTCGGCTTCACTTGGAAGTGTTACTCGCCAGCCTCGCTCTAGATAGCGGCGTAACGTTGCCGGGGTTTCCGTCCAGTGACGAAGGGCTTGATCAAGCCATCGACAATAGGCCAGTGCATCCGGCCACGACACCGAACTGACGGGATGGTCGAGTGTCGTGTTAAGAGCAGCGTCGTTTACGCGAGCCTCTGTTTCTTTGACGTATGCGAGAAACTGTGCCGTTGTGACTTCAAAACGTCCGATAAAAAATGTTTCCAAATCGACGGTGCCTTGTGCGCGTTCGGCTGACCAACGTTCGTTATCGAAAGCCTGTCCATCTATTGATGGCGCACTACCCATGAGAAAAGGTCCCGCAGGTATTTCAACAAATCCGAGCAGGGAATCGTCGGGAAGGAACCATGCATCCTGACGGAATCCAGAGAGACTATCGGGTAATTCCCGAAGGAGCTCGACCTGGCTGTCGTCTCTTGAGTGGCAGCCAACGAGTACAAGACCGACAAAGCCAATAACGAGACGAGTAGAAATTGTCACCGTGGTCTCCCACGTGAGCATGCGAAAGTCCAATTATGTTCACAGGCGCGAGCGTACAGGTCATTCTCGGACATACTCATCAAATTCGCTCCGCCCTCGCGGAGTAATAAGCGAAGGTCGAGTAATTTTGGATTTGCGGGCTGCGTTCGGTTTGGGTTGAGAACATTGAGGCAGCCTGCCTGAAACCGTAATTCGCACGCGCGAGAAAAAAATGCGAACGCTAACTCCGAGTTGGTAGGGACGATGGCACCGTTTGTGTAATGACGGCCCAGTTCATTGCAGGCCCATGCGGATGCGTCACTGCAATAAGATGATTCGATCTGTAGTAATCGTTCGCAAGCCTGTGGACGGTTTTCGTTACACGCCTGTTCCCAGAACGGGACAGTGTCGCCCCGGTGCTGGCCGTCTGTTGCGCCTGCGATAGTCATTGTCGCAAAGAACACGATCCATAGACTCATGTGGGCGAGATTGGCTGTCGGTCTCGTGAGACGTTCGGCTAGGGGCCCAAGGGTATTTTGCGACGTGAGTTTGGCAATGACTCGGTCTATCCAGCGGACGCTAAGGTTGAGCAATGGCACCGACAGTAGTTTGTCGTAAAAGGTCGGGATGCCGAACGCCCCGAGGGTGGCGTATAGAAGAAACACGGTTAGTCCGTAGATCGCACCAAACAACGTTTTACCCAACGGCGATCGAGGCGATGTGGAGGGGTCGGTGACTAGTAGGTGTAGACCAAGAAACACTGCGGTCGGAATTTCCGAATCAACAAAGTAGGGAACACCTGCTGCAGTTGAATAGAGTGCACTAAGAGAGAAGAGTACGAGGGCGGCTGAGCCAGCAATAAGTGTGATGGAAAAGAAGTACATCACGACCAAACCGATTAAGAACAGGAACAGGTATATGTGTGGCGCTAAAGTTAATGTTGTTGCGATGTCTTCTCCCCAGGTAAGCGATGTTGTTCCACTCGCAATTAGCGCTAAAGAGAATAGTCCGAGAGAAAATGCGGACGGATTGAATATGTGAACGCGTTTGCTGTGCCGTTCCCAGCGGACGAATTCTTTCCCGAGAAACCCTACGGCAATCATCAGAAACTGCAAGTAAAACCAGTCATCCCGAAACCAGAGAAACAGGTTAGTGCTAAATATGATCGGAAATGGACCAAAGCCAAGCGTGATCCTTTGACGTCTCGAGAATGAGAGCAGAATGTCGAAGGCGTAAGCAAAGAGCACTTGACCGAGTAGTAACCAGCCATGGTCATACACTGGTCTCCAAAACCAACCCCAGTAGATAAACACAGATAGTTGTACCGCGGCCTGTATGTAGTGTTGGGGGCGGATGGCAACGTCGAAGGTAAATCGGGCTGCAGCATTACGTGATTTCAGGTACAGCCAGAGTTGCCACACACCAAGAGAGAGTCCAGCACCTGCAAAGGAATACGCTAGCGTGTTGTTGGCCTGTATTCGCGGTACAAAGGAAACAAGCAGCAATCCGATCGTGAGCAGGAGAGGTATGCCGAGGGTGTTTGTCGAGTGTGGCGATGCAGTTGAAGCGACAGGTTGTGGATTGTTCGAACGTTTTCGTGTCTGTCGTTTACGGTGAGACGTGGGCATCGGCTACTTGGCGCTTACTGCACCCTGTCTTTCGAAATGTAACGACCGTTTTGGTAATGCCCGCACAATTCAGCTACTAAGGGGTGGATGATGGGGGCGTCGCGCGTGTCTGGTTCAAGGTGTCGCTCGGCAACGTAGGTGCTGTGTTGTTCACCATCCACGAGTACGTGATACCAGGGTTGTTCCTTGGGGGGTTTTGACTTTGCGACGGCTTCATACCAGTCGTCTGTTCCTTGGTATATAGAGTCGACGTCACAAATGACTCCACGGTAGTGGAATTTACGGTGATGCACGACCTGGCCAATAAAAAATTTAGCGTCGGGGATAAAGTGGTCATTTGGCATGTGAAGTTACGCGGTCTGTCTATCTCGCTGCTGTCGTACTAGTTCTTCATGCGAAAGTGATACATCATACTCGTGTGAATAACGATAATCTGGATCATATCGCGCGCTTGGGTCTTCAGTTCCAGGAGATGCTGTGATGGAAATAGGTGCCGTTCTTACTGTGGTGGCCGTTTTCACGATTGTTTTTCTTTTTCTCGGTCTGGCGTCGTTTGTCCTCTGGTTTTTCGCGCGCGCTGACCGTGAAGAACATGAAAAATAGCGTTTCAGTTAGTCCGGGACCGTAAACGTAAGAACTCCCGGAATCTCTCCTCCAACGGTTACTGACAAATACTGGCGTCCGTCCAATAGGTAGGTCATAGGTGAGCCGAGTGCCCCACTCGGAAGATCGAGTGAAGCGAGTTCGTTGCCCGTGGCTTTATCGTATGCGACTAGTCTCGGTCCTCCGTCAGAGCCGCCAGCGGAAAGTGCATGAATAAGCAATGTCTTTGTGAGTAGTGGACCGCTGCTGCCAGCATCGCCGCCGAGCGGTGGGAGGTTCAGGTCTCGCAGCATCGGATGGTTTCGATACCGATCTCCATTCCCGGTTGGTCGCATCCAGATGTGATCGCCCAGATTCATGTCGATGGCAGTCATTCTGGAATAGGGCGGTTTCCACAATGGCAACCCCTGTGGCATGACTGGTCCAATCGAAGTGCTAGTCGAACCAGCTCCTAGAGAGCGTCGTATGTAACGTCTATTTCCCAACTCGCCAGGAGCACGTTCGGTAAGTAGCACCGTCGAATGACGATTAACCGACGGGACGTATAACAGTCCGGTGTCAGGGTCGACAGCAGCACCAGACCAGGTGGCTCCGCCACCGACCGACGGCCGCATGACGGTACCTCTAAGCATCTGTGGTGTGTAGAGGGGACCTAGGCGGAAATTTTCGACTGCAGCCTCGGCCATCTGTCTGATCTCTGGTGTGAAATCAACAAGTTCATCTATTGATGTACCTTGATACTCAAACGGCTCAGGTTTTGTCGGGAACGGCTGTGTTGGTGCGACGACTTCTCCTTCGAGGTCTGTGTCGGTCGCGACCGGGCGCTCCTCGATGGGCCAGATTGGTTCGCCGGTGAGGCGGTCAAACGCGTAGAGAAACCCCTGTTTTGTTACTTGGGCGACGGCTTTTACCGTTTGTCCTTCAACCATAATGTCTAGAAGGTTGGGGGCCGAATGGTTGTCGTAGTCCCAGAGGCCGTGGTGCACCATTTGAAAGTGCCATTCGCGGTCACCAGTGTCGACGTTGACAGCGACAAGACTCTCTGAAAACAGGTTGTCACCGAGACGGTGTCCGCCATAATAGTCGCCGGTCGCGGTCCCAATCGGAAGATACACGAGACCGAGGTCCTCATCTGCGCTCATGAGAGACCAGACATTAGTGTTACCAGAATAGCGCCATGATTCTTGGAGCCAAGTGTCAGACCCGAATTCGTCAGCGCTGTACGGAACAGTGTGGAAATCCCATTTGTGTTGGCCGGTTCGAACGTCGTACGCGCGAACCCATCCTGGCGGAGCCTCTTTAGTGACAACGCGGTCGCTGATGGAGTTACCCACAACAATGGTGTCGCGCGCAATAATTGGCGGGGACTGCGACGAGAGTGGTACAAAATTGACGAGGTCTCGTTCTCCTCTCGTTGTACGTGGCAGCCCGTCCAGAAGGTCGACGCGACCGCGGTCGCCGAAGTCTTCGACAGGAAGGCCTGTGTCGGCGTCAACGGCGACCAGATAGCCGTCACCGGTGCCCCAGACCACGCGTCGGTCGTTGCCGTCTTCCCAATAGGCGACTCCTCGGTGTCGCCACGGTTGAGGCGGTGGAGTGCCAGCTTCGTAGCCTCGTGGATCGTGAGACCAAAGGGTTCGTCCGGTGCGTGCATCAATGGCAGCTGCTTGGTAAAGCGGAGTGCTTATATAGAGAACCCCGTCAACCATAAGTGGCGTAGCGACGAGTGCTCGTATTGACGGGCGACCGGAACGGTACTCATTCCCGTCCCACATGGTCCAGCGGTTGGGTTCTTCGGCCTCGAGTTGGTCCAAGACGATGTCCACAGGTACGCGTGAGGTTCCTGACTCGTCGGCACGGATCAGGTGGCTGTCAACAGAGTTCCAGCGCCAGACGACTTCGAGATCGCTAAAGTTGTCGGCGGTGATTTGATCCAATGGCGTATATCGAGTCGCTCCAAGGTCGCCAGCATGATGTCGCCATTCGCCATCGGTCACGCCGTGTTGTGCGTACAGGTCACCGGGTGCGAGCGTGCCTAGGGCTACGAAGATGAACGCTAATAACCAAACGGGGCGTCTAGTTCTGGGTTCGATTGAATTTTTGCACGCGCTGTCCAACGTTGACCTCCGTGGTATAGAGATTGCCGCGAGAATCAATAGCGAGGTTGTGTAGCCGATAGAACTGTCCCGCATACTTGCCAAGTCGACCGAATTGTCCAACGACGGCCAGTGACGAACGTTCAAGCGTCCAAATCACATTATTCGTTCCATCGGGAACGAATAACCACCGTTGGGCGTCGTCGATAGATAAGGTGACACCAGAAACCGAACCACTTCCCAAAGTTTCAGGTCGAATAAACGCTTCTCTTACAAATGTTCCATCTTTCTCAAAAACTTGCAAGCGGTTGTTTGTACGGTCTGCGACGTAGACGAGGCCATCGTGTGAGAGGCTGACGTCGTGAACCGGACTCCGGTAGTGTCTGATTGGCTCAACCTCTGGGTCGTAGCTTGGGAGATCAAGATCGCTAGGTGTTTCTCCGTAGGCACCCCAATGCCGTTTGTAAGCTCCGGTTTCCGTATCAAACACGATGATACGACGGTTTCCGTAGCCGTCCGCGACGAAGACCTCGTTTGCACCGGCGTCCACCTTAATCGCTGCCGGACGCCCAAGGTTTTCTGTATCGTTGCTACCTCCACTTTGCCCGGCGCGACCGATTTGCATTAGAAAATCTCCGTCGGCTGTGAATTTCAAGATGTGCGAGTCAGTAGTTGCATTTCCGCCAATCCACACGTGTCCCTGATGATCGACGTGTATCCCATGTTCACTCTCCGGCCACTCAAAATCACTGCCAGGGCCACCCCATGACCGTAGAACGTCGCCGTCTGATGAAAGCTCTATGACTGGCGGTGCGGCTGTGCAGCAGAGGCCTTCTTCCCCACGTTGTCTGGCGTCCAGCGTTCTGGGACGATGAAGGACCCAGACGTGGTCATTTTCATCCACGGCTAATCCAGACACTTGCCCCAGTATCCAATTGTTAGGTAATGGTTTTGGCCAAAAAGGGTCGACACGGAATTCCGGCGGCGCGTCGGTTTCGGCTGTTGTCCGGGTGTTGTCGTCCGTTTGAACTGGGTCCGGCGGCGGACTTCCACATCCGGCGACAAAAAGGAGGGCCACGGTCCCGACCGTCAGTATCCATTTGCTCGAAGAGATGGTGTTGATACCAGTCGTCATTTCAGCGGTTCCTTGAAATCAGTCGTGTCGTTGTTCCAATGCACGATACACTAGGCGGCGGAGGAGGGTCGACCATGAGGATGTTATTAACAGTCGTTCTAGCCTTGGTATTGGCTTCCCCGGCGTTTGCCCAGTTGGCCACGCCGACTGCAGATACCGGAATCACATATGGACACGTGCACCTTAATGTTTCTGACATCGAGGTGCACAAGAAGCTATGGGTCGACTACTTTGGTGGTGTTGTTGTCGAAAAAGGCCCTTTGACCGCCATACGGTTGCCAAACTTTTTGATTGCGTTGACGGAAAGTGAACCTACAGGACCGATGCAAGGTTCTGTATTGGACCATTTTGGGTTCAAGGTACGGAATACAGCTGAATTCGTTGCGAAATGGCGTGCCGCTGGAATGGAGGTCGGACCGGAGTTTATCGGTGCGGAGGGTTTGCCAAATGCTTATGTGATGGCGCCGGACGGCGTATGGGTGGAGTTGCAAGAGGACCCATCTCTCCACGTTCCCATTGCGGGTTATCACATTCATTTCTTCACGCCTGATTATGAGGAACTGCTTGATTGGTACACGAAGGTTTTTTCGCT
>CAZDQD010000072.1:0-12139 GCA_964507425.1 uncultured Vicinamibacteraceae bacterium | reverse complement strand
TCGTTTTTTCTCTGGAGCAGCATTCCTGATGATGCGTTATTGAGTGCAGCGGTTGCTGGCGAATTACGGGAACCGGCGATGCTAGAAGCTCAGGTTCAAAGGATGTTGGCTGATTCTCGGGCGAGTGCTTTTGTCGAAAACTTTGCGGCACAGTGGCTTTACTTGCGAGACATTGCGGAGAAAGAACCGGATCCGGGATTTTTCCCCGCGTTCGATGAAAATTTGCGCAGAGCATTCCAGCGAGAAACTGCGTTATTTATAGAGGATGTTCTGCGTCACGATGGAGAGGTTACGGACCTGTTAACCGCAGATTATTCGTTCCTTAATGAGCGTTTGGCGAAACATTACGGCATACCGCACGTATACGGCAGTCATTTTCGTCGTGTGTCACTGGCCGGTACGGAGCGGCGGGGCCTTCTCGGCCATGGTGGCATTCTGACGTTGACGTCATACGCGACGCGAACCTCTCCGGTGTTACGGGGTAAATGGATTCTGGAGAATTTGCTGTCGTCGCCCCCGCCTCCACCTCCGCCGGATATTCCGGCTTTGGATGAAACCTCGGAAGAGGGTGTGGCCTTGTCTATGCGCGCGGCTATGGAACAGCACCGAGCGAACCCAGCTTGTGCGAGTTGCCATTCGCAGATGGACCCGCTTGGCTTTGCCCTTGAGAATTTTGACGCAGTGGGTCGCTGGCGGGACCGGAGCGAATCAAATGAACCGATTGATGCTAGTGGTGTACTACCAGACGGTACAAATTTTGTGGGTCCAGACGAGATGCGCGCGGCGTTGCTCCGAGAGCCGAAGCGATTTGTGGGGACAGTAACCGAAAAGCTCTTAACTTATGCGCTTGGACGTAACCTAGAGTCATATGACATGCCAGCAGTTCGAGCAATTGTTCGCCGAGCGGCCGAAAATGATTATCGATTTTCGTCGGTCGTTCTTGGTATTGTGAGGAGTACGCCGTTTAAGATGAGGATGCCGCAATCATGATTATTGGCCAGAAAGCGTTGCCCCGTCGAACTTTTCTCCGTGGCGTAGGTGCCACGTTAGCCTTGCCGTTTCTTGACGCTATGGTGCCTGCAGCTTCGGCTGTTGCGCGTGCCGTAACCGCGCCGGCGCGTCGTGTCGGTTTTATTTACATCCCAAATGGCGTTATCCAGGACCAGTGGGTGCCGTCAGCGGCTGGACGCGGATTCACGATGTCGCCCATTCTTAGCCCCCTCGAGCCATTTCGCGATCAAGTCTTAGTGTTGAGTAACCTCGCTCATCGCCAAGCTGATTCGTTTGGTGATGGCAATGGTGACCATCCTCGCGCGACGGCTGTTTGGCTAAGCGGTGTGCACGCGTGGGAACGTCGTGGCCGACAAGGGGTAACGGACATCAAGCTCGGTGTCACCGCGGACCAGATTGCGGCTAGAGAGTTCGGGAAGGAAACGCCACTTCCGTCCCTTGAAGTAGCGCTGGAAAAGCCGACGGCCATTGCGTGTGATACGGGCGATTGTTTTTACTCCAATACGATTTCGTGGAGAAATGAAACGACACCGCTCGATATGGAGGCCCACCCGCGCATTATTTTTGAGCGTTTGTTCGGTGAGGGAGGTACTGCGGCCGACCGACTTGCTGTGTTGAGACAGACTGGCAGCATTTTGGATTCGGTGACAGCAGAGGTGGCTCGTCTTGAGGGCACGTTAGGAGCTCAGGACCGCTATAAGTTAGACGAATACCTTGACTCGGTGCGCGACGTTGAACAACGCATCCAGCGTTCGGAGTCGCGAGGTGCCGACTCGTTGGTGGAACTTCCGGAGCGGCCGGTCGACATTCCAGAAACTTTTGAGGACCATGCCAAATTAATGTTTGATTTGTTGACGTTGGCGTTTGAGGCGGATGTGACGAGAGTGTTCACGTTAATGATGGCTCGTGAGGCAAGTCCGCGGCCGTACCCGCAGATTGGTGTGCCTGACCAACATCACACGGTATCGCATCATCGAAATGATCCTGAGTACATAGCCAAGAAAGCAAAAATTGATACGTATCACGTGCAGGTCTTGTCGTATTTCTTGGACAAACTCAAGAACACCGCTGACGGTGACAACAATCTCCTGGATAACTCCATGATTGTTTACGGTGGGGGTATTGGGAATGGTAATTTGCATGAGCATACAAATCTGCCGTGTTTGGTGGCCGGAGGTGGGGGTGGTCGTCTCAAAGGTGGACGACACCGCGCGTATGGGGATGACACGCCGTATGCCAACCTTTTACTGAGCGTACTCGATAAGGCTGGTGTTCCAGCCGAGCAGTTGGGAGACAGCACGGGGCGGCTGGATGTTGCGCCGCTCAGTCTCTAGAAGAATGAATCCCGGTCGGGATAGACGGTATTTTCGCTAGTCGTTAGCTGCGCCAAGTTCACGAAGCAATTCGGCAATTCGTGGTCGTGTTGTGCGGAGCCCGTTCGTCCCGGGAATCCCCAAATTGGTTTCCGCAAGGTCGAGCGGTGTTTCGCCGCGTTCATTTGCCGCGTTCACATCGGCGCCGTGCGTTGCCAGTAGTTCAACAACAGACTCAAACTGCATGCGTACTGCGTCGTGCAAGGGGGTGTTGCCGCGTCCGTCCGCTAGGTTCACATCAACTCCCAGATCGAGAACAATGTTTACTAGGTTAAGCGACAGTTTTTCTTCAGCCTCACGGTCGAGTTCTCCATACCCCAGACCACGGTTACGACGGTTTTCGTTTCCACTGGGAAGACCCACGGCGGCCTTGAGGGCGCTTGTGCCATTTTCCGGTAAGACAAATGGGTCTGCGCCATGCTCGGCAAGTGTAAGCGCGATTTCGGCTTCTCCGTATCTTGCGGCAAGCCAGAGTGCATTCACTCCGATCGTTTGGTAACGGATACTGTAATCAGCACTGAATCGTCGACCTGGCGTGCCGTGCTGAACGCTAGCGTTCACGTTCACACCGCGTTCTAGCAAGTCGTCGACGAGCGCGGGTAGGCTCCGTAGTGTCGCCGCGTGTAATGCGGTATAACCTGCCTCAGCCGCGTTTGGATCAGCGCCCCGTTCAAGAAGGAGCAGAGCCAGCTGTTCATGGCCGCTGTGGGCAGCGACCACAAGAGCGCTTGTGCCAGCTGCAGCGGTGGCGTTGACATCAGCTCCAGCGTCGAGCAACGCACGTGCGCTTTCGACGTCACCATTACGTGCGACGAAGAGCAGCGCTGTTGTGCCGCCGTGCGCCATTTTGAAATTCCCAATCGGATTTGTATTCCCAGCGGTATTTTCCAGTTGGTGCCATACCTTTGTACGAGCGTTTAAATCGGCCCCGTGGTCAAGGAGGTGCTCCACCACGTCTGCGTGTTGCTGGGCCGACGCCCACATGAGTGCCGTTTGACCACGTTCATGTTCGGCCACGTTAACTTCTGCCCCACCACTCACAAGTAATTTCACGGATGCCAAATCACCAGACCTGGCTGCACGCATGAGTGGCGTCTCACCCATTTTCAGTGCAGCATTTGGGTTGGCACCAGCGTTTAGCAATAACTCTGTCAATGTTGCATTGCCGTTCTCTGAAGCAATCCACAATGCTGTGGCTTGGAGCGCATTGGCTTTGTTGGGGTCGGCGCCTGCGTTGAGGAGTAGCCGCACACTCTCAAGGTTATTTCGATGCGCGGCCCAGTGTAATGCTGTAGCCCCGTCGCCCTGCGTCGCGTTTACATCAACGCCAGCTGCAATAAGATTCTCCACAGTGGCAATGTCGTCCTGCTTGGCAGCCTGGACAATGTCAGGCGCATCTGTAGTTTGCGCAGGCGCTGGGAAGGTGCCTACGGACAGGACGGTGACGGACAGAACGAGAAGGCGTAGTTTTCTAGAAAAATCAGGTCCCATTTCCCACTATGCTACCCCACTCATTCTCTAATTGACACCCCAACTCGCATTCGGACAAACTAGGTGCCTAGCGGCTGTTTGGGGGCGTTCTAAGCGTGAGGTGCTAGAGAGATTCTCTTACTATGGAAAAATTTCGTTGGGTTGTGGCGTCTACTGCAATTACCGTTTCAGCAGCGATGTATCCGGTGGTTGCTTCTGCGCAAGCGGGCGCATCGCTGAACTCGGATGCGGAACTCCTCAATAACACCATTTCTAGGTATTGCGTGACCTGTCACAACGACCGGCTGCGGACAGCTGATTTTTCACTGGATGGTCTTGACGTAGAGCAGGTTGGGTCGCACGGAGAGACATGGGAAAAGGTCATCGCAAAGCTTCGAACCCGTACGATGCCACCACCTGGTCGTCCCAGGCCAGATATTGCGACGTATGACACTCTTGCCGGTTGGCTTGAATCGCAGATTGACACATACGCGATGGACCATCCAGAGCCAGGACGGACCGAGGCGTTTCATCGATTGAACCGCGCGGAGTACGCAAACGCCGTACGTGACTTGATCTCGCTTGATGTCGATGTGGCTGAGCTTTTACCCGCTGACAATATCGACCAGCACGGTTTCGACAACATGGCCGATGTGCTGACGGTCTCTCCGGCGCTTATGGAGCGGTACTTGTCCGCGGCACGGAAGATCAGTCGATTGGCGGTTGGTGAAGAACCGCTCGCTCCGGCTACGGAAAACTATAGCGTCAATATCCTGAAGTTGCAGGATGACCGGATGAGCGACGACCTACCTTTCGGCTCTCGCGGTGGGATCGGTATTCGTCACTATTTTCCAGTGGACGGCGAATACGACCTCCAAATCACGCTGCACCGCAACTATGTCAACTACGTGCGGGGCATGGGTTCTCGTCATGAGTTGGAGGTTCGGTTTGATGGTGAGCTCGTGCGGTCGTTTGTGTTTGGCGGTGAAGAGCCTGATGTCACCCAGGCCCCCGCAAGTTATGGGGGAAACCAGTTCGGCGATCCGGAATGGGAAGAGTACATGTTGTTTGCCGATTCAAATATGCGCGTTCGGTTTCCCGCGACAGCAGGACCCCATGTTGTAAGTGTCGCGTTCGTTCGACGATTTACAGAACCTGAAGGGGTGTTACAACCGAGACAGAGTATTTTTGCCGTGGCCGTTAATGAGATGCGCGACGGGAATGCGGCGGTGGACCGGGTAGCGATTGGTGGACCGTATGTGAGCTCAGGCCCAGGTGATACACCGAGTCGACAGGCTTTGTTCACTTGTCAACCCGTTAGCGATACGACGGCTGATGAGGAGGTGTGCGCACGTGACATCCTGTCGTCTTTGGCCAGGCGCGCATACAGACGCCCGGTTGAATCAGCTGATCTTGCAACGTTGATGGATTTTTATCAGATGGGTCGGGATGACGCGACGTTCGATAGTGGAATCCAACTTGCGTTAGAACGGGTGCTTATTTCTCCAGATTTTCTTTTCCGTGTCGAGCGTGACCCGGTTGATATCGAACCTGCAACCGTTTATGCGATCAGCGATCTAGAAATTGCCTCTCGACTATCGTACTTTGTGTGGTCGACGGGTCCCGATGACGAGTTGCTCGATCTTGCGGAGAGTGGTGCGCTCAATGATCCAGTAGTTCTTGAACAGCAGGCGAAACGAATGCTGCGTGATCCTCGTGCGACGGCCCTCGTGAAAAACTTTGCTGGGCAATGGCTGTATTTGAGAAACCTTCGTGGTGTTGTACCTGACGGTATTGTGTTTCCTGAATTTGACGAAAACTTGCGTGAAGCGTTTCAGAGTGAGACCGAGCTGTTTGTTGAGAGTTTGATTCGAGAGGATCGCAGTGTCTTGGACCTGTTGGGTGCTGACTACACGTTTGTTAACGAGCGGCTTGCGCGGCATTATGGGATTCCAAACGTCTATGGGCCCCACTTTCGTCGTATTCCACTGGATGCTGAATTAGCGGAAAGACGGGGTGGCATTTTTGGTCACGGCAGCTTGTTGACTGTAACGTCGTATCCGAATCGCACATCGCCGGTACTACGTGGGAAGTGGGTACTCAGCAACGTGCTTGGTACGCCGCCGCCACCACCACCGGCAGATGTGCCAGATTTACCGGACCGCGGTGAGGATGGTCAAGCAGCAACGGTAAGGGACCGTTTGGCGACACACCGCGAGAGTCCAGCGTGCTCTGTCTGTCACGCTCCGATGGATCCCCTTGGACTAGCACTCGAAAACTATGACGCGGTCGGTAAATGGCGGCTAACTGGTGAGGCTGATTTGCCAATTGATTCGTCCGGCAATTTACCTGATGGGACGGTATTTGAGGGCCCGAGTGGTTTGCGAACGCTTTTACTTGAGAGAAAAGAACAGTTTATCGGCACCCTGACTGAGAAACTGCTTGCGTATGCTATTGGGAGGGGGCCGCAATATTACGACCGTGCGACCGTCCGAGATATTGTCCGGTCGGCTGAGACCGACAATTACCGGTGGTCGTCTGTTATTGTAGGCATTGTAAAGAGTGCGCCCTTCCGCATGAGGAGGTCAGAATCATGATTGTGACAAAGAAGTCGATTCCCCGTCGTACGGTGTTGCGAGGCATCGGAGCTTCGCTTGCGTTACCCCTGCTGGATGGGATGGTGCCAGCCTTTGCTGCGTTACGGAACACGGCGGCGCAGCCGGTTCGCCGATATGGGGTGGTCTATGTGCCAAATGGCATGATGATGAATCACTGGACACCGTCAACCGAGGGCACCGGGTTTGAGTTTCCGTTGATTACGAAACCTTTGGAGCCTTACCGTAATCGAGTCCAGTTTTTGTCTGGAATGAAAGGCGTAGACGGGTCCGGGCCACATGCTCGCTCAGCAACGCGTTTTCTCACCGGTGTTAGTGCGCAACCGGACAATGGCTCTGACCTCAAAGCCGCTGTCTCGTCTGACCAGATAGCAGCGCAGGTGTTGGGCGGAGAGACTCAATTGGCCTCTCTAGAACTTGCGATTGACGGCCGCGATTTTGCAGGTTCGTGCGATGACGGTTTTAGCTGCGCCTATACAAACACGATTTCATGGGCGAACGATACGACGCCATTGCCCATGGAAAATAACCCGCGTGTGGTTTTTGAGCGACTGTTTGGCGATTCAGGAAGCACGGACCCGGCTGTCCGTAAGGCTCGTTTAACGAAGGACGCTAGTTTGCTCGATTCGGTCACTGAACGGGCTGACGATCTATCGAGACAGCTAGGGACGGACGATCGTAGAAAACTAACACAATATCTCGATGCGGTCAGGGATATTGAAAGACGTATCCAGATGGCCGAAGCTCAGAGTGATCGGGAGCTGCCAGTCGTTGATCAGCCGGCTGGTATTCCGGACACCTTTGGTGAACATGCACAGCTGATGTTTGACCTGATGGCCCTTGCATATGAGACTGATTTGACGCGTGTGGCAACGTTCATGTTGGGACGCGAGATCACGGGGCGAACGTATGCGGAAATTGGTGTTGCCGATGCGCATCATCCGATTTCGCACCACCAACGCGACCCGGCCAAACTTGCGAAACTCACTAAAATCAATCAGTACCACTGCGAACTGTTTGCGAAATTCATTGAACGGTTAGCGAATACGCAAGATGGTGACGGTACACTCCTTGACCATTCAATGATCGTTTACGGTGCGGGCATGGCGGATAGTAATGCACATGCCTCGCAGAATTTGCCGATTCTGTTAGCGGGTGGCACGGCCGGAGTGGGTGGGCGCCATATCCTGTTTCCTGAGGATACGCCACTCATCAACCTACACCTTAGCTTGCTCGACAAGTTGGGGGTTCCTGTGGACACTCTCGGTGATTCGACCGGTCGTTTACCGTTGGATCCGCTTTCATAGAGGGGTTCGGAGAAGGGCAGACGCAGCGATTTCTCTCAGGCCGGTACACCCGTGGTGTGCCGGCCTTTTTGTTGTACTGAGGCGCAGCACGTTATTCCAGCCCCGTTAGGGCGTTGACTGAAACTTTTGTTGCTGGTCCCTGGAAGATTGCATTGAAGAGAAGTTTGAAAGTAGCCCGTGTTTGTGTCCGAAACGCGATTTGACTGCCCATCGTGACAACGTTTCCGTTACCGACCGTGAAAGACACCACGTTGGCCTGATCACGAAGAAATTCGTCGCCAAGGAGCCATCCGCTGGCAACCATGTCTTCGTCATCCGGGTACTTTGAGACTACCTCTGCAGGAACATCAAAGCTTGGCGATAGTCGGTACGCTTGGTCGAACCTAAAAAAGATTGGCCAGTCGTCGGGCATACCGTAACCGACAGGATGCTCAACATCATGCTCTTGCTTCAACAAGGTTCCGGGTGAATAAAACAAAGAGGTCGGTTCGATGACGTATTCGCGAAGTGTCCGAGCAAGTTGTGCCGGGCTCCTAAACGCGTCTCGGAGTTCTCGGTTGGCGTTCGCGCCACGTTGCCGTCCGCCGCCGTTACGGATTCTCAATCCCTGTGTGCCACGGCCAGGGAGGACTGGTTCTATCGGAAGGTTAACGAGAGCACGTGCTGTGTGAACAGCGGACCCGAGCGCAACAAGTGTGCCGCCGCCTTCGACCCATCTGCGCAGTTTGGCCCAGCCTTGCCGTCCTATACCGTATGCCCAACGCCATGATTCATCGTGACGTCCAGAATTCAGGCCTTCAACTATGTTCGAGCGACTAGTGCCCGAAGGAAGCACAATAACGTCATAGTGGTCTTCGAGATTTCCTTCAAAATCAAGTGACGAGATTACCTTGTGGTTAATTTCGTATTGCTCGAATAGCCACATCATCCAGCCAGCTGGCATGTTGTTCGCGGCACGCCACAACCCAACGCGAGTTGGCTCACGTAGACGATGTCCGGTGATATTTGGTGTTGTGTCGACACCAGTAATGACGAGACCGGTTGCTTCAGCAACTTCAGTCAATACTTGTGTTGTCACAGTGCTAGGGGGAATCAACCAAGTTCCAGGTTCATGTTCGTGTCCCTGAGATTCAAACCATTCAGCAGACCGATAGACAGGAATATTTGCGGCTTGCAAGCGGGTTGCCGCGAGGTAGGCGGCGTTTGATGCCGGAGAAATGGCATACGCCCACTCAGGCGTTGTCGGGACGGGTGTGTAGGTCGGTTCTATTGCATTTAATAACTCTCGCTCGACGGTAATAGGCTCATCAATTTGTTCAACGTCAACGCCCATCATCAGTCCGAGTGTATGTCCAGTCACGTCGTAGGGTGGGATTGGTGGTCCACCAGGGTAGTAACGTAGGTCTGGATAGCGCTGGCGCTCAAGCATTGTTTTTGCAAAGGCACCGTACGGTTGTGCGAGGTCGATTACCCAGGAACCTTTGGGATAGCTAATGCTGCCAGCGGTAAACGACGTTTGGGTTTGATGGATCTCTACTTCCCCGAAATGCAGAATTTCAAGTAATTCGTACGTTGCGTATGGGTCTCTTTGATCAGCCGAGATGACAAAAGCGTACGGCGCCTCGGAGTGTTCAACCCAATCGCGATGCACCTGATAGAAGTTGTGTAGCCAGCTGTTTCGATACTTCGCCATGTTCTCTAACGCTGCAAAGACGGCGATACTGCCGTATTCGACAATGTCGCGGAGCCTCCATACCGCGGAGTCGTAAGGAACGGGATAATTCACTGTTCTTTCCTGCGGTCCTAGTGGCTGGTCCGGACCGTTCGGATTCACGTAGGGGTTTGCGAGGTTGACACTGGCGATTTCGGTCAGGATGCGCGGCTGACCGTGGTAGAGCATGTATTGGCGTGCCGGCGTCCAAAGGTCGTAGTAGTCGTTGTAGATAATGCCCTTCTTGCCTTTAGAGACCAAAGCCGAAGCCATCGCCGTGCCGATTTGCGCCTGGCCTTCAATCAATATCGGATGGATGTTGGGGTCGTATGGGTCGCGAAACGGTGGCACAAAGATACGTGCGCCCCGGGTTCCCATTTGGTGCATATCGTGGGTGACTTGAGGCTTGTAATCCCGATGAATATCAATTGCAAGACGGGTTTCCTTCTGAGTGAACATAAACCAGTCGCGATTGTCATCATGGCCAGTGTAGCGATGGTACAAGTCCGGATAGACGCGGCTATAGCGCGTGTCCTTCGTTTCGTACCAGTGGTCAATAACCTTAATTTGACCATCAGGGTTTTGTGATGGCACGAGCAGGACCACCGTGTTGTCTAAAATTTCTTCAATTTCTGGTGATTTTTCTGTGGCGAGCCGGTGCGCGATATTGATGATCGCCTGCCCATTACCGACTTCCGTCGAGTGGATGGTCGCATAAAGGAAATAAAAGGGGACGCCTTCCTGCGATAGGGCCTGCGCGTCCTCCTCGGAAAGCCCTCTGGGGTCCGCGAGCCGGTGATTGATTTCGATGAGTCGATCGAGTCTGTTGAGATTTTCTGGCGAGCTGATGGTGACTAATACGTATGGGTTGCCGTCGGTGGTTGTACCTCTGGGCACATAGGTTAACCGGTCCGTCTGGCCTTCTAGGTGTTTCAAGTATTCCAATACTTCGGGGTACCGCGCCAATTCACCGTCTGTGCCTATCTCAAAACCAAAGAATTCAGTTGGGGTCTGAACAGTTTGCGCCCAGGCCGGCGCTGAAAGAGCCGTATTAACCAATACCAAGGTTAGGGCAAGTAGGACGCTAGTTTTTACTGACATGGCTAACAACCCGACGCACACGATGAAACGCCGAATGGGCAGGATAGCATGGGGAATGACGGTATCTGCGTCATTACATGACAAAACGTTCATCTGTCCGTAACACCGAGTTCATGCGCTCTTCGGTACGGTGGTTCTAGCACGTTCCGCTGCAACTCAAGAGAGGATAGGAATGAACGTATTACACATCATGTCTCAAGTGTTAGTCATTGTGCTGATCACCGTGACCGGTGTTTTTCCTGGGATGCCGACGGGTGGACTCGCTGCCGTAGCGTCAGCTGCAGAACAAACGATGAATATGTCTTCGCGAAAAAAAGGGTTCGCGGATGTTATCGAAGTAGTCAGGCCAGCCGTGGTCAATATTTCAGTTAAGAGACACCCGCGAAGCAACAAATTCGAACGCTTCCCAAGAACCCCCGAACGATATGGCTACCCGACCAAACCATTTTTTAGACGGTTTTTTGAGCGTCAGAACTGGCGTACTGACTTCGATGCGACCGAACAATCACAGGCCAGTGGGTCGGGTTTTATTATCGATCCCACTGGTATTGTTCTGACGAATCATCACGTCGTGGACGGTGCAGCCGAGATTGTTGTGACGCTCGACGATGGTACAGAACTTATGGGGAACCTGCTCGGTACGGATGCCAAAACCGATCTGGCCTTGTTAACCGTGGAAGGGAAGAGTTCGCTGCCTTATGTGTCCTTCGGTAACTCGGATGCGATGCGGGCGGGTGACTGGGTTTTAGCGATTGGAAATCCGTTCGGACTAGGTGGAACTGCCACGCTTGGAATCATTTCGGCCCGAGGTCGTGATATCCAGTCGGGTCCATTCGATGACTTTTTGCAGATTGATGCACCAATTAACAGGGGCAATTCTGGTGGCCCCTTGTTTGACGAGACCGGTAATGTCATTGGTGTTAACACGGCAATTTTTTCTCCCAATGGTGGCAATGTAGGAATCGGGTTTGCCATTCCCTCCGAGCAGGCGAGACCTGTTATTGAACAGCTGCGTGCGCAGGGGTATGTCGACAGAGGGTGGCTTGGGGTGCAGATTCAATCGCTCGATGAAGACATTTCGATAGGGCTAGGTCTGAAGGATGTGGTCGGTGCATTGGTGACCAATGTGGTTGTTAAAAGCCCAGCGGGAGTCGCGGGAATCAAATCTGGAGATGTAGTCACGGCGTTTGATGGCAGGCCAATTGAAAATATTCGTGACTTAACGCTCGCGGTGGCAGCGGCGGGTTCTGAGGAAGAGGTTGAACTGGATGTTCGGCGTGGAGTAGAGGTCAAAACACTCACGGTTCGATTGGGTGTAAATCCTGAGAACGAAGCTTTATCTGGGAGGCGCAAGGAGATTGACAAGGGTTCAGACGATACCCTCGGTTTGTCCTTGGCCTTGTTACCGAGTGAGGTGCGCCGGCGTTTTCATATCGAAAACACCATGACCGGTGTGTTGGTAGTTGGGGCGCGAAGTGTTCCTTCGGGTTTGTCCCGTGGAGATGTCATTCTTAAAGTTGGTACCGAACCAGTTTCGAAACCATCGGATGT
>CAZDQD010000071.1:0-102378 GCA_964507425.1 uncultured Vicinamibacteraceae bacterium | reverse complement strand
TGACAATCAGGGCGACTGGTTCCGATAACTGGTGCAAGGGGGTAAGCGCGGATGGGCTCATGTATGTGTTTCCTTAAGCGATGTGTTGCGGTAGAGAAGTTGCTTAAAAATGTAGCTCTCGACGAGTGGCGGTAGCATATTACTAACGGACGATCCGGCCTCTAGGCCTTTTCGAATGTCAGATGACGAAGCGTTACTGGTGTCCGCATCGACTAGCCAAATTGCCGTAGATGGGGAGGCGTCAGTGACTAGCTGAGACGCGTCTGTTATCAAGTTCATCCGACTTTTTAGGATTGGTAGTTGGTTGGGGAGCGTCGACGCTGGAAGTCCTGGACGAGAGATAACTATGAAATTGCTTCGATTGAGTAACTCTGGATAGTCGTACCAGTGCTTGATTTCCAGAAAGGCGTCGCTGCCCGTAATAAAAAAAAGTTCCGCAGGAGCGTAGCCCTCATGCGCCACTTGTTGCAGGGTTCTCGATGTGTATGAGGGCACCGGCGCACGGAGTTCAAGATCGCTGACTCTAAATCGGTCATTGTTAGCCGTAGCCAACGTCGTCATTGTAAGGCGGTGATGCGCCGACGCTTTCGGTTTCGTTTTTCGGTGTGGCGGCACGTTGGATGGAACGAACAGTACGTCTGTTAATCGAAGCGCCTTGAGTGCGGCCGAGGCGGCGTTAAGGTGCCCATTGTGAATGGGGTCGAACGTGCCACCAAGGATACCAAGTCTAGGTGGTTTCATCAGAACGTTTCAGTTTTAGATTCTGTCGAATCATTATTCGAGACGGGATCAGCTCGGTTATTGTTGAAAGCAGCTTGCCACATTGCCTCCTTGAGTGTTGCGAGTCCTTGTCCCGTCGCGGCTGAGATCGGGAACATTTGAATATGAGCACTTTCAAGGTGGGTCCGTAGCCGCTGAAGTCGTTCAGTTTCTCCAAGTACATCTATTTTGTTTGCGGCGACGAGCTGCCGCTTTGTAGAAAAGTCCGCTCTGGGGTCGTTGCTTGTTTTTGATGTGTCGCGATGAAGGGAAAAACTTGAGAGTTCCTTTTGAACAGTTTCAAAATCTTCGACTGGGTCGCGGCCGCTGTGTTCCGAGATGTCGATTACGTGCACCAGTACTCTTGTGCGTTCTAGGTGACTTAAGAAACGATGTCCAAGGCCATGTCCTTCGTGGGCGCCCTCAATTATTCCTGGGACATCAGCGAGTACGAAGCTGCGTTCGTCATCCAATCGAGCTACGCCTAGTTGAGGTGTGAGTGTTGTGAAGGGGTAGTCGGCAATCTTCGGTCTAGCTGCAGACAGTCGAGAGATAAGTGTTGATTTTCCGGCGTTAGGAAACCCAACGAGTCCAACGTCAGCGAGAAGTTTTAGCTGCAGTTCAAGTGAACGTGTTTCTCCAGGATGACCTACTTCAAAGTGACGCGGTGCACGATTTGTCGAGGACGAAAAACGTTGATTCCCTCGTCCTCCATCTCCTCCGGCAGCGGCTTGCCAAACTTGTCCGATAGTAGCAAGGTCGATGAGTTTTATGACGGTTGTTGTGTCGCCGTCGGTTCGCTTGTCGTAGACAACTGTGCCGACTGGCACGTCGATATAAAGGTCGTTTCCCGAACGCCCGGTTCGATTTGAGCCTTCACCGTGAGCGCCGCGTTCGGCACGGTGCAACGGATGAAATTTAAAGTTGACCAGTGTGTTCAGATGTTCACTGGCTCTGAAATAAACAGAGCCTCCATGGCCACCGTCGCCGCCGTCTGGACCACCCCGCGGGACGAATTTCTCTCGCCGGAAGCTGAGGCATCCGTTGCCACCGTCACCCGCTGCGATCTTGATGCCGACGTTGTCGACGAACATACAGGATTGAGCTTGTTAGTTCTGAATCTACCGAATCCACGTGATTCGTTCAGCTAACGATCTGTTCTACGGGTTTTCCTGGCTTACTACGCTTATCACTCGACCAAGAGAGCCGTGATCCTCGAAACGTACACGCCCCGGAGCCGTTGCAAACAACGTGTCGTCTTTGCCTAGGCCGACGTTTAAGCCGGGTCGAAAACGGCGACCGCGTTGTCTGACGAGAATGGCTCCACCCTTTACGATGTTGCCATCAAACCGCTTGACGCCAAGTCGCTGGGCCTGACTATCTCGCCCATTCCGTGAACTGCCTTGGCCTTTCTTATGAGCCATGATTGCCTCTCAACTTTTAGTCGGCGGTTATTGCAGTGATACGCACACGAGTGACATCGACCCTATGACCAAGCGTCCTCCGCCATCCTTTACGTCGCTTCTTTCGAAAGACACGAATTTTTTGACCACGGTCCTGCTTGTCAATAACTCCGGTCACGTTGGCACTGGAAACCAGCGGGTTTCCAACAATTTTTGTCCCTTCGCGGTCGAGGAAAAGGACTTTGTCGAAAGTTACTTCGTCTCCTACCGACTGGTTGATGTGGTCAACCGAAACGATAGTGCCTTCCTCTACCCGAACCTGCCGTCCGCCGCTCTCGATAATTGCAAACACTTTGAAAACCTACACTGTTTATCCTGATTAGAGGGATTGTATGGACGTTCGGACCAAATCCCAAGAGTGGAGATTACTACTCTAAGGCTGAATCTGTAAAGACGAGGTTACCTGAGCATGATGCGGGAACCACGGATGTTTTGATCAGCAAGCGCTCCAAGAAACGACGGGATCAACCTGTCCATAAGTTCGAAATACGAGGAAAGAGGTGGTGTGTTCTGAGTAATATCGTAAAGAACCTCTTCACGGTGACGCTCCGTATATAGCGTGACCCCAGTGTTTCCGTCGATAAAAATGAACTTTGGACTCAGGATGAAGCCTTCTCGGTCTTGGTAGGCCCGCATTGGGATCACTCGTCTTCTGCCAAAGTCGTCATAAATTTCGCGTTCTCTTGTAACCATGCCCGACATTTGATGGGGCGTGAAATACACGGTTCCCGTAACAATGAGCGGGTTCTGATGTTCTTCTCCGAGTTGTCTCCAATAGCCGACGTTAGCAAAAATCGTTTCGTAAGCTTCGAGCGCCTCTTCACTGACTGTCTCTTCTTCAGTTTCATCCCGCTCTGCAGGTGAGGTTTGTGTGCCTGTGCGACCAAGGTCGTCGCCATTCTCGGAAGTCACCCCGTCAGGGGCAATGCCTTCTGACTCTGCAACCGCAAAAAGATCGAGTACTTCGGCATCAATCACGTCAAGTCGAGATTCGTTGCGTAATTGACTTCTAAGCAGACGCGCAGTTTCCAAATTACCATCCACGTCCTGACTGCCGCCCGCTAAAAAGCCAGCAACGAGTATGCGTTGGAATCGTGAAACATCTAGCTTAGGTTGAAGCGGGGTTTCGATCGGAATCTCGTAAAAGCTGGTGCAGGCCGAGATAGAAAGTAGGAACAAGCCACTAACGGTCGTTTTCAGATAGGCGGTCATAGATTTCCCTAAAGAGGTCGTAGTTTTGTTGAATATTGATGTCATCCGGCGATAAGTCAAGCGCTTCCTCGTAGGCTTCGAGTGCCTCGTCGAACAAGCCTTTTTGTTCGTAAGCGATTCCCAAGTTATTCCAAGCTGCTGGGTAGGTTGGATCGATTTCTGATGCACGCTCCCAGCGGAATGTTGCTTCTTCCCACAAGCCCTGTCTGGCAACAGCAATCCCGAACTCGACCTGAGCTTTTGCATCGTCCCGTTCATCAGCAGATACACTCGGAACGGCCGTCAGGACGCCAATAGCTAAAAGTAGAGGAATTGCCCCGTTTGTCAGGTGTTTATCTATCCACAAGCGCGCAGCCTCAGTTTGAATATAGCGACCTCCGATGTCGGGAAGCAAGCGCTTCCTGCAGATGGTGAGGCCAATACTTTTGTCTCAATATTTCAAAAATGTCACATTCGCTGTGACTGGTTTAATTTTGCTCGGTTCGACAGTGAGCCATCCATCAGTTATGTTTTTTGAAAATTATTATAAGTTACTGTCTTTAAGGTGTTTATTGAAACAATGAGAATTGGCAAAGATTAGGCCAGTAGTGGACGATACCACTATCACCAGGCGGTCTGGTTGTGGTTACAGCGTTGACCATTACGGTTTGGGCTTGCCAAGAGGTGGTAACGTAAAGAACGGAATCGGTCACGAAGAGAGAATGTATGGCGAAAACCTTAGTCATCGTTGAATCGCCGGCCAAGGCAAAGACGATTACGAAATACCTTGGCAAGGATTTTAGAGTCGAGGCTTCCGTAGGTCATGTACGAGATCTACCAAAGTCTCCGAAGAAAAAGACGGCGGATGGTCGTCGGCTCGATGAGGGGATCGATATTGAAAATGGATTTGTGCTTGATTACGAGGTTACTAATCCAAAAGTAGTCAAGGAACTCAGGGCTGCTGCTAAGAGTGTTAGCGAAATCTACGTGGCAACAGACCCCGACCGTGAAGGCGAAGCGATTGCGTGGCACCTCTCTGAGTTGTTGGGGACAAAAAAGCGACCCGTGAGTCGATTGGTTTTTAATGAGATCACGAAACGGGCTGTACTGGAAGCTCTCGAGAACGTCGGAGAAATTAACCGACGCATGGTGGATGCTCAGCAAGGACGCCGTGTCGTAGACCGCGTTGTGGGTTACAAGCTGAGCAGACTGTTTTGGCGGAAGGTCCGGCGTGGACTGAGCGGAGGTCGGGTTCAGTCTGTTGCATTGAGACTCATATGTGAACGTGAAGATGAGATCGACGCTTTTAAGTCGGAAGAATACTGGCACGTGTTTGCCCACCTTGAGGGTGCGTCCCCGCCAGAGTTTGAGGCGAAACTTGTCAAGCAGGGGAAAAATACTCTTAAGATTGAAAACCAACAGCAGGCCGATACCATTCTCGTTTCGCTACAGAAGTCGCAATTTTGCGTGAAATCTGTTGCCACGAAAGAAAGAAAGAAATCAGCGGCCCCGCCTTTCATCACCAGCAAACTTCAGCAGGCGTCACGTTCGCCCGTTCGGCGAACGATGCAGATTGCTCAGCAACTGTACGAGGGGATCGAGCTTCCTGGAGAAGGTGCTGTCGGCCTTATTACATATATGCGAACGGATTCAACGCGTGTTTCGGAACAGGCTATAGAAGATGTTCGCGGCTTTATCGGGAAGACTTTTGGTGGCGAGTACGTTCCGGAAACGCCAAATCGTTATCGCACTAAAAAAGACGCGCAGGATGCGCATGAAGCGATACGTCCGACATCGATGGCGTACGAACCCGAGGCGGTTCGACCTCATCTGACGAGGGAACAGTATTACCTGTACAGATTAATTTGGAATCGTTTTGTTGCGTCCCAAATGCCACAGGCCATATTCGACGATACGACGGTTGATGTTACTGCTGGAGATTACGTTTTTCGGGTGAAGGGTTCCGTTCCAAAGTTTCGCGGTTGGATGGTTGCCTACGACGACACTGTTGACGATAAAACGAAAATTGCAGATACAGCTGATAAGACTGGAGATGCAGTTGCCAGTGTGCTGCCAGTACTAACTGAAGGCGACCCGTTGACATTGCTAAAGCTCAGACCGGAACAGAAGTTTACCCAGCCTCCGCCTAGGTTCACTGAGGCGATGCTTGTTAAGGAACTAGAGGAAAATGGCATAGGTCGTCCGAGTACGTATGCTGCAACGATCCAAAAGGTTCAAGAACGTGATTACGTTTTTAAGATTGAGGGTCGGTTAAAACCAAGAAGGCTCGGGCGCGTTGTCACGAAGTTGTTAGTCGATCATTGGGCTGACATCGTGCAAGTTGAGTACACCCGTGAAATGGAAGACCTGCTAGATCGGATCGAAAGCGGTGCAGACGAATACGGTAATGTGCTGAAGAACTTCTACGAAAAAGTGCTAGAGGATCTTGCACGTGTAGAAAAAGAGATGCCGGATATACGAGGTGGGATTCCCACTGGCGAGAAATGTCCAGAATGCGACGCTGTGTTACTCGAGAAGCCAAGTAAGTACGGCATGTTTCTCGGTTGCAGCGGATACCCGGAGTGTACATACACGGGGGAGATCGGAAATGAAAAGGAATTAGCCGACGAAGCTCAGAAAGAACCGTGCGAAAACTGTGGCAAACCCATGGTGCTCAAGCGGGGCCGGTTTGGCCAGTTCTTTGCGTGTACTGCTTATCCAGAATGTAAGACCACCAGACAACTGATACAGACGGCGTCTGGGCTGGCTGCGGCGAAGCCCGACCAGACGATTGATGAAAAGTGTCCAAAATGCGATTCAAACTTGGTTATTAAGCAGGGCAAGTTTGGAGAGTTTACTGCCTGTAGTAGTTATCCCAAATGCCGCTATATCAAATTAAAGAGTACGGGCATTTCTTGTCCGAAGGACGGTGGTGACATTGTCGAGCGCAAATCAAAGCGTGGGCGCGTTTTTTATGGTTGCGGTAATTACCCGGACTGTGACTTTATAGTTTGGAATAAGCCCATTAGCCAGGATTGCCCCCAATGTAAGGCGCCATTTGTGGTCGAGAAGATCACCAAGCGTTGGGGACGTCAGGTCCTCTGTTACAAAGACGATTGTGACTACGTCAGCAGCGAAGAACTGACCGACGTAAAGACCGCAAAAAAAACGACCGCAAAAAAGAAGGCTAGCTAGTAGCACCAAGGTTCAATGATTCACATTGTTGGCGGTGGATTGGCTGGTAGTGAGGCGGCCTGGCAGGTAGCCAGGCGTGGTGTGCCGGTCTGCCTGAGCGAAATGAGACCAGTGCGTTCCACCGCAGTTCACCAGACCAACTATTTAGCAGAGTTGGTGTGTAGCAATTCGTTTCGTGGGGACAAACTCGAAAATGCAGTTGGGCTTCTGAAGGAGGAAATGCGCCAGCTTGGCTCACTTGTCATGCAGGTGGCTGAGCAGACGAGAGTGCCGGCAGGTGGTGCGCTAGCAGTTGATCGGACGCACTTCGCCGAGAAGATTACGTCGATGCTTGCGAGTGAGCCATTAGTCACAATCCGCCGTCGGGAGGTGGAACATCTACCTCTACCGGGTCCAAATGATGATCCGGTGATTGTGGCGACTGGGCCATTGACATCCGAACGCCTATCAAGTGACATCACCGCGCTTGTTGGTCGTGAGCAACTGTATTTTTTTGACGCGATTAGCCCGATCGTACTCGCCGAATCAATTGACTATGACCGTGTGTTTCGAGCGTCACGCCGAGGGCGGAGGACTGGCCCCCCAGCTGAATTGATGCAGGGCGATACTTGTGGAAGTTCTCCGAGTGACGGGGATTACCTTAATTGCCCAATGTCGGCGTCGGAGTATCGTCGTTTTTACGACGCGTTGGTGACAGCCGAGCTTGCCGAGTTGCATGATTTGGATAGCACACCTTTTTTTGAGGGATGTTTGCCAATCGAGGTGATGGCACATCGCGGTATCGATACGTTGAGATTTGGACCAATGAAACCAGTTGGGCTTGTGGACCCGGCTACTGGCAGGATGCCGTACGCGGTGGTACAGCTTCGCCAAGACAATTTAGCAGCAGAGCATTACAGTTTGGTTGGGTTTCAGACCCAGCTGAAGTGGCCAGAGCAACAACGTGTACTTCGACTAATTCCTGGTCTGGAGAAGGCTGAGTTTGTACGCTTCGGGATGATCCATCGCAACACTTATATCAACGGTCCGACGGTACTTTTGCGGACGTGGCAGTCTAAGAAGCGACCGAAGTTGTTTTTTGCGGGTCAGCTGTCTGGCGTTGAGGGCTATGTGGAATCAGCGGCATCAGGGTTAGTTGCGGGTATAAATGCTGCTGCATTAGCGTTGGGCGAAAGGCCGCTGGAGCTGCCGCGAACAACAGCGCTTGGCGCGTTGTCGTATTACGTATCGCATGCTGATTCTCTGAATTACCAACCGACAAACATAGCCTATGGTCTGATCCCCAGTTTGGACTCTCCTCCCCGCGGACGTCAGGCACGACGTCAGGCGCTTGCAAAACGTGCGCTGGAAGATTTGGAAATGTGGCGAAAGGAGGCGGCAGAGATCCATGGAACAGTATCTGGCGTCCTTTCTTGAAGCACTTCAACTCAACCGGAATGTCTCACCGCATACCTTGCGGAACTACCGAGGAGACGTTCTATTGTTTTTTGAGTTCGCTCGCGAAAGGACAAAATCTGTAGAGCGAAAGAAGCGTGGTGAAGAAATAGCGAGCGCGATCAAAAACGGAAACATTGGGCGGGCCGAAAGGTTAAAACGACGAAAAATAGATGCGAGCTCGCTGGTGGTGAATGATTTTGATCGCCGCCTTGTTGAGGCTTTTCTACTTTCTTTAACGGAAAAAAATCAACAACCGGCATCGGTGGCAAGACGATTGTCGGCGATTAAGTCGTTTGCAACATATATGGAATCAAAAGGGCATCTTAGAGAAAAGATGGCTTTCAGGATTCGTGGAATTCCAGCCCCGTCGATGCCCGATCGTTTGCCCAAATATCTTGATGAAAAACAAATTGCCACTCTGATTGCCACCCCGGACATCGAGACCCCACGTGGCCGAAGAGACCGTGCCATGTTAGAGCTCTTCTACGCATCTGGGCTTCGAGTCAGTGAGCTGGCTGGGTTAGATGTTGGCGACGTGAATTTAGGGTCGCGTATGGTGCGTGTGCTGGGGAAGGGAGCCAAAGAGCGGGTTGTGCCATTTAATCCGAGCACAATGACTGCCATTCGCGCTTATCTCGTTGATCGACGTAATTTTCTGCGTGAAGTTTTGAAGCCGCCTGAACGGCGTCGGGCGGGCGGGAGTCGCAATCGGTTGGCTGAGCCACTCTTTGTGAACGACCGGGGCAGGTATCGTGGTCGTCGGTTGTCCGTTCGGACCGTACATCGTATTGTCGGGCGTTATGCGGGTTTGTCCAAATTGTCGGTAGATGTTGTCATTAGTCCGCATAAGCTGCGGCACACGTTTGCGACACATCTGCTAGAGAACGGTGCAAGCGTGATGGATATTAAAGAACTGCTTGGTCACAAGGTCGTGTCAACGACGCAACGATATACTGCTGTTAATCGTAGACATTTAACCGAGACTTACCGACGGTCGCATCCTCGAGCTTGAGTCGCTACCGTGCGGAAAATCCAGAGCACCGCCATTCGTCGCCAACGTCTCTGATCGTGCGTTACAGCGAAGATTCTTTTAGGGACATTTCTTGTTCTAGTGCTTCCCACTGGTTCATTAGGTCTCCAACTTCCCACATCAGAGTTTGGTGACGTTTAGTTGCTTGTTCTGCGGCCTTTTGGTCTGAGTAGAAATCAGGAGTGCTCATTTCAACTTCAAGGGCGCGGACGGCTTCTTCGCGTGTCGCGATGCGTTTTTCCAGATCAGATATTCTCGACCGCAAAGTATCGATTCGTTTTTGCCTCCGTCTATTTTCAACTTGTAGGCGTTTGTGTTCTGCGGCCGTTGTCGAAGTACTGACCTCTGAAATTGTGGCAGTGTGTTTGGGTGGTTTCTTCGGTACGATTGTCGATTGTCGCTGCTTTGTTTGATTGTTCTGCTCTTTGCTCCACCGAAAGTCTTCGTAAGTCCCAGGATAGGTAGAGATGTTGCCGTCACCGATTTCGATAATCTTAGTTGCTAGTTGATCAACAAAATAGCGGTCGTGTGACACGAAGATAAGTGTGCCACCGTAATCCGAAAGGGCATCCAGAAGGACGTTAGTGGAGTCAATGTCGAGATGGTTTGTAGGCTCGTCCAGGAGAAGTGTGTTGGAGGGTTTTAGGAGCATTCTCGCAACTGCAAGACGCGTACGTTCTCCTCCGGAGAGTACTTTGACGCGCTTATATACATCATCTTCGGTAAACAGAAAACCTCCGAGGATGTTTCGGATACCTGGAACCATATCCACGGGTGAACCACTGGCCAGTGTTTCGTAGACTGACAGAGAGTCGTTAAGGCGTGTGGCTTCGTCTTGAGCAAAATATTGCGTGATAACGTTGTGTCCTTCCATGCGTTGTCCGCTATCTGGGCGTTCAACTCCTGACAACATTCTCATTAAGGTTGACTTTCCAGTGCCATTTGGTCCGACGAGTGCCACACGGTCGCCGCGTTCAACATTTACATTGATGCACCTGAATACTGAGATAGGTCCATAGGATTTAGCAGCGTCCTTTAGTTCCAGTACTTGTCGGCCACTTTTGCGACTTATCGGAAAACTGAAGCGGACTTTTTTTCGTTCCAAAGGAACCTCGATTGGAACTATTTTGTCGAGCATCTTAATCCGGCTTTGGACCTGTTTTGCTTTCGTAGCCTGATATCGGAATCGGTCAATGAACATGCGCATTCGTGCAATGTCTTCATCTTGTTTTTGCTTGGCCGCCCTAAGCCGTGTTACTCGCTCTTCACGTTCCACGAGGAATTGACTGTAGCTGCCTGGGTACGTTGTCAAGGTCCGCATGTCGACTTCGGCGATTGCTGTGACGACACTATCGAGAAAGAATCGATCATGGGATACAAGAACTACGGCGTGCGGGTACCCAACAAGAAAACCTTCTAACCAGTTCCTTGCGTCAAGGTCTAGATGGTTGGTCGGTTCATCGAGGAGAAGCACATGTGGTCTCCGAAGTAACAGTTTTGCGAGCGCGATCCGCATCTGCCAGCCACCGGAAAAATGCTCAGTGTTTCTTTCAAGATCTGTTGACGAAAACCCTAGTCCATGTAGGACGGAGCTGACCTTTGCCTCGATGCCGTAGCCGTCCTGATGGTGAAATGTTTCTTGTGCCACGCTATAGCTTTCCAAGGCGGCGTCGTGTTCCACTTTGCCGAGGGTTTCATCCCCTAACAGTCGTTCCAGTGTTCTCATTTTTATCTGAAGCTCTAAGAGTTCCACGAAGGCACTGCTGACTTCGTCGTACAGTGTTTTTCCTTGGTGGTCCAATCCGTCCTGCGGCAGATAGCCAACGGTTAGCTCGTTAGGTTTGGTGATCGCTCCAGCATCAGGTTCGACGTCACCGGACATCATTCGGAGGAGTGTTGTTTTTCCAGCCCCGTTTGGGCCGCACAGACCGACCCGCTGGCCCGGCTGGACCTGCCAATTGATCTTGTCAAAAAGTACTCGGGCGCCAAACGCTTTGTGAAGACTGGAAAGCTGCAAGATTTAAACCTAAAGTGCTCAAAAGAGGAGATTCAATAGGTGTGTAACGCCAGCTGGTTGATCGAGGATGTTCGTATAGCCATGTTCTTTAGAGTCGATTCACTGTAGCGAATAAAGCTAGTTATTGCCACTCTTGCGGTGGTTGACAAACATCCAAAGGGGGCTGTTTTACGAAGGTTCACGTTGACGGTTGGCTCTTCTGATCTACAATCGCCGGATGTTGCAAGGTATGGCTCGCCTTTTGCTGGCTACGTTGGGGTTGTCGGTGATGTTGATCCTAAGCGGGTGTTCAAACCCGGCTGAACTGGAGGTAACCGGCCTGCAGACAGGTTGGCTCGATGTTGGTCTTGACGAGCTGGGCCAAAACAAGCTTGTGCCGGTTGTTTCATTTCGGTTGAAAAATGTGGGTTTAGATTCTGTCCGGACAGTTCAGGTTACGGGAGTTTTTCGACGTTGCGAGGTTATCTACGAGGGGCAGGATCCTCCCGAAAACCCCACATCGCCCGCGAATGTGGAGACTGGGACGTGTATCGGTGAGGACCGTGAGTGGGGTAGTACTCTTATCCGTGGGGCTATCGGTCGTGAAGGGCTTGAACCAGGTGCGGAAGCCGGTCCATTTACGATGGAAAATAAACTTGGCTATACCGGGCTACAGCCGCAGGCGGAAATGTTGGGGCATCGAGACTTTGTAAATGTGAAGGTCGAACTCTTCATGAAGCATCTGTCCGATCAGTGGGCTCCATTAAACGAGTTTCCGGTCGACCGGCAGTTACTTACCCAGTGAGTTCTTCCCATGGTTCCGGCGCCATGCGAGCTTCTGGACCAGACTTGGTACGTAGGCTTGGCCCAGTAGACGGTGCCTCAATTATTGTTTCCAACGTAATTGGTAGCGGTATTTTTTTGGTTCCGGCACTTGTAGCCGTGTGGATTCCCGATGTTTGGTTGATGCTTGCCGCTTGGTTCGTGGGCGGAGTGCTCGCCTTTACCGGAGCGATGGCGTACGCGGAACTCGCTACGCTTCATCCTCGCGCCGGCGGTGAGTACGTATACCTTCGAGAGGCTTTTGGACCGACAGTTGGGTTTCTTAGTGGCTGGACTTCGTTTGTCGCAGGGTTCTCAGGAGCTATCGCGGCTGGAGCAGTAGGTTTTGCGTCTTTCCTTGGCAGGCTAGTGCCGTTTGCAGGGGATACGGAACATTTGTTTCGCGTGCCGCTTTGGGTGCTGACGTTGGTGGTCACACCGCAAACGCTGGTTGCTCTTACGGTGATTGCGACTTTAACAATTGTTCATGTTGTCGGAGTTGGACCAGGCCGGATCGTTCAAAACGTTTTGGCCGCTGCGAAGGTTTTGGTTTTGGTCATCCTCGTGGTTTTGGGGTTTTCGGTTGGCGATGGGGCGATTGACCATTTGTGGCTCCCCAGCCTTCCCGTGGCACCGACGATGTGGTTACTTGCGCTTATCCCAATCATGTTTAGTTTTTCTGGCTGGAATGCTGCTACGTATGTTGCGGAGGAGATTCGTAACCCCGCTCGTAACGTGCCGCTTGCGATGGTCCTTGGCACGGCGGCCGTTGTGGTTCTCTACATCTTGTTGAATTTACTCTACGTGTATGCGATACCCTTGGTTGAAATAGGTCAATTGCAGACGAGGGTGGTTGATGAGGCTGCCGGCCGTTTGTTTGGCCCTGGATTCTCCGGCCTATTGGCGGCTGCTTCAGCCGTTATGATCGGCGCGAGTCTTAGTGCGATGATTCTAGCCGGACCGCGTGTTTACTATGCGATGGCACGGGACGGGTTGTTTTTTCCAGCCGCTGGTCGAGTGCATCCCAGACTACGAACTCCAGCAGTGGCAATTGTTGCGCAGAGCGTCTGGAGCGGTATTTTGGTTTTAGCGGGAACCTTTGAGCAGTTGCTGTTGTACACAGGTTTTGCGCTGGTAATGTTTACCGGTGCAGCTGTTCTTGCCTTGTTCGTCTTGCGTCGACGAGACCCTGACGTTAGCCGCCCTTTTCGGGCGTGGGGTTATCCCGTTGGGCCGGCGCTGTTTGTCATTGCAAGTGTGGCAATGGTGGTTAATTTTGTTTGGCGGGAGCCAGTAGCTTCTGCTGTTGGATTATTGGTAATCGGAGCTGGGGTTCCGTTGTATTGGATCGCTCAAGGAATGTTTTCGGACGTAAGGGGGCGAGGGAGGTGAAAAACATGGCCACGTTTTATGGTACGACTGTGCTCGCTGTACAGCGTAATGGAAAGTCAGTTATGGCAAGCGATGGACAAGTTACACTCGGTAGTACCGTGGTTAAGCAGACTGCAAAAAAAGTTAGACGCCTTTACAATGATCAAATTCTTGCAGGGTTTGCGGGTTCAGCCGCTGATTCTTTTGCACTAACTGAACGTTTTGAAGCAAAACTAGAGCAGTACCGAGGCAAACTTGAGCGTTCTGTTGTCGAACTCGCCAAAGATTGGCGGACTGACCGTGTGTTACGGCGTCTTGATGCCATGCTTGTGGTTGCGGATATGAAAGAGACGTTCCTGCTGTCCGGAACCGGTGACCTAATAAAACCCGATGACGGGATTGTCGCAATTGGTTCGGGTGGCTCATTTGCGATGGCCGCTGCAAAAGCGTTAGCTACCAGAACAGAACTCGATGCACGTACCATTGCCAGTGACGCCATGCTGATCGCGGCGGACATCTGTATATACACGAATGCTAAAATTGAAATTGAAGAGTTGTAACGTTGCCTATTTATCTTCCTGAGTCGACTGCGTCAGTTGAAGCGCTTACTCCGCGGCAAATAGTGGTGGAACTGGACAAGTATGTAGTTGGACAGCAGCGTGCAAAGCGTGCTGTAGCGATTGCGTTGCGTAATCGTATGCGGCGGCAGCAGTTATCAGCTGAACTTGCCGAAGAAGTGGCGCCGAAGAATATCTTAATGATTGGTCCGACGGGTGTCGGAAAGACGGAAGTTGCTAGACGGTTGGCTCGTTTAGCGCAGTCGCCGTTTGTTAAGGTGGAAGCCTCAAAATTCACCGAGGTTGGTTACGTCGGTCGTGATGTCGAGTCGATGGTGCGCGACCTGGTGGGTTTAGCCGTCGATATGGTGCGGGATGAACGTCTTGTTGAAGTGCGAGACAAAGCACGCGTTAACGCTGAAGAACGAATTCTTGATTTGCTTCTGCCACCTGTCCCGCTCCCACCGTCGATGTCTGAGGAAGTATCTGTTGCCAAAGATTCGTCTGACCTGACGAATCGTACGCGTGAAAAGTTTCGACAGCAACTTCGAGATGGAGCTATTGATAATCGAGTTGTTGAAGTGGAAGTACATGAATCGTCGATGCCCTCGTTTGACATCATCGCAGGCGCTTCTGTGGAGGAGCTCGACATTAAGATGAAGGAAATGCTGCCCGGGTTGTTTCAAGGGCGAGGGCGGAAACGCCGTCTCCGCGTGCCGGAGGCATTTGAGCACCTAGTACGAGAAGAGGAACAGAAACTTGTTGATATGGAGAGCGTCGCTCGCACTGCCATAGAACGTGTAGAGCAGGCGGGTATTATTTTTATCGACGAAATTGACAAGATTGCCGGGCGTGAGGGAGGACAGGGGCCAGATGTCAGTCGCGAGGGTGTACAACGTGACATATTGCCCATCGTTGAGGGGACTACCGTTAATACAAAGCATGGCATGGTTCGGACCGATCACATCCTCTTTGTTGCCGCAGGGGCGTTTCATTTGTCGAAACCGTCGGATTTAATACCAGAACTTCAGGGGAGATTTCCAATTCGTGTTGAGTTAGACGCCTTAGAAACCAGTGATTTTGTACGAATTCTGACTGAACCGAAAGGGGCGCTTGTAACGCAGTATCGCGCGTTAATGGCGACTGAGGGGCTTGAAGTTATTTTTGATGACAGTGCGATAAATCGCATCGCAGAGTTTGCCAACCTTGTTAATGAGCGGAGTGAGAATATTGGCGCGCGTCGATTGCATACGGTTATGGAGAAACTACTTGACGATATATCTTTTGAAGCTCCAGAGATGACTGAGTCAAAGGTTGTGATTGATGCGGCATATGTAGAGCGCATGCTTTCGGAAATTGTAGAGAACGAGGACTTGGCACGTTACATTCTGTGACAAATTGTGATCGCGTAACTACGTTCGTTTGCTTGATGTTCCTGTCGTCCATTTTGTTGGCGTGTGGTATCAAAGGGCCTCCGATAGCACCGATTCGCATCCTGCCAGCCCAGATTGTCGACCTCGAAGTTGCTAGGATGTCCAACCGTGTTTATGTCCAGTTTACGGTGCCCGACCGTGACAGTGACGGAACGATGCCTGGTGATATCGAACGCGTAGAGGTATATGCCGTTACGACGCAGCCGACAGAAGCGCGACCGACGGAAACGTTTACGGACGATTGGTTGGATGCGGCGACGCTAGTAGCTACGGTTCAGGTGCGGACTGCTGACGAATCGTTAGCAACTGATGAGCCTCAAGATGATGTTGGAAATGGGATTGCAGAGGTAGATAGCCCGCTCAAGGATGATGGATTTGTTAGTCAAGGTGAGGTGGCAACCGTCGTGGAATATTTGACGCCTGAAACGTTGGTACCGGTTGTCATCGATGATGATTTTGACGATGAAGAAGACGATGAAGAGAATGAGCCGTTCGGCCCAAGACCATTTGTCGCTCCGCCGCTTCCTATTCCGCCCGTGCGAACTTATTTGGCCTTTGCCGTTTCATCTCGCCGTCGTGAGGGAGATGCGTCTGAGATGCTTTCTGTGCCATTGACAACTCCTCCTTTGCCGCCCGGGCCTGTTGTGGTCGAGTATGACGAAACGAATGTCAGGGTGGACTGGGATAGACCGGACTTATTTCGTTCATCTCCCCACGGAGAGATTAACTTTGAGACGGAGGATGAGGAAGATGCGGTTGAGGCGTCTGTAGACGACGTGTCCAGTGGAGATTTTCTTCAGACTATGCCAATTTTGCCTGGCGTGAGGACGTCGCAATACGTGCTGTTCGACCTCGAAGTTGACGGCAACCCAGAGCTTGTTAGTCCAACGCCATTGGCGGAACCCGCTTACACAAGAAATTATTTGGGTTCGGTTGTGGAGTTTGATCGTTCGCATTGTTACGCCGTGAGGGTGGTCGACTATATTGACGAGATGAGGCTCATGGGAGAGGCATCTCAGGCCACTTGTGTGGTGTTTACTGATACTTTTGAGCCTTCCGCACCCACGGGACTCTTTGCTGTATCTGATGCTGAGTCGGTCAATTTGATTTGGGATCCAAATACCGAAGTTGATGTTGTTGGTTACATTGTCTTACGTGGAAGGTCAGCGGATTCAACCTTCGAACGGTTAACAATGGAACCGGTCGAAGGAAATTCCTATCGTGACACCGATGTTGTTTCAGGGGAGAGCTACAGTTACCAAGTTCTAGCCCTTGACAGTGCCGTGCCGCCGAATGTCAGCCTGCCATCAGGCATAATCACGGAGACAGTAGAGTAGGTACATTGCAAATAAAGCGGAAAAGATATTTTTATGGATCGTCTTTATAGAGTTGAAGTTGCGGGTCGGTTTACACGCGTGATTGAGCGTCGTGGTGAGTGGAATGAACTAACTGGTGATCCATTTGGCTCGTATCAATGTGGCGATGCAATTGACCCAAACTCGATGCGCATTCTTCCACCGGTTGTTCCTTCTAAGATTGTTGCGGTTGGCTTGAACTATCGTGACCATGCGAAGGAGATGGGAAAAAAGCTACCCGACGAACCCTTGATTTTTCTCAAACCGTCGACAGCGGTAATCGGCACTGATGAATCAATCGTCATACCGACTGGTGCGGGACGCGTGGACCATGAAGCCGAGCTCGGTATAGTAATCGGCCGGACTGCGAGGCATGTGGTTGCGTCGAAGGCCCACGAATACGTATTGGGTCTAACGTGTGTAAATGATGTGACGGACCGTGACTTGCAGCGCCGAGATGTGCAGTATACGCGCGGAAAAGGATTCGACACATTTGCCCCTGTGGGTCCGGCGGTAGCAGTTGGATTGGAAGCCTCGAGCCTGGACGTCTCGTCATTTGTTAACGGCGTGAATCGACAAAGCTCGAACACGCGGGAGCTGATCTTTTCGGTCGAAACACTCGTCGAATTTGTTAGTGGAGTCATGACGCTATTACCGGGTGACATTATTTCTACCGGGACACCATCCGGAGTTGGTCCGCTGGTTCCGGGGGACCGGGTCGTAGTGAAGGTCGAGGGTGTGGGTGAGCTAGTGAACGATGTTGTCGCGGATAGAGAGGGGCAGTCGTGAAGTTATTTATAGACAGCGCGAGCGTAAAGACGATTGAAGAACTTGTTCCGTTACGGGTCATTGACGGTGTTACAACGAACCCCTCATTACTCGCAAAGGAGACCGGACAGCCTTCAGAGATGCTCAGACAGATTTGCGAAGTGGTAAAGGGGCCGGTCAGTGCTGAAGTGGTGGCAACGGATGCTAGTGAGATGATTCGCGAGGGCAAGCAACTAGCCGAAATTCACGAGCAAATTGTAGTCAAGGTGCCTTTTGGAAAAGATGGTGTCAAAGCATGTGCGGCACTCGCATCAGAAGGTATTCGCGTAAATGTGACGCTCGTATTCTCAGCGTCGCAGGCAATACTCGCCGCTAAAGTGGGAGCGACGTTTGTCAGTCCGTTTGTTGGCCGTATTGACGATTTGGCTACCGATGGGATGGCGCTAATCGCTCAGATTGTCGAGATCTACGACAACTATGAGTTTGGCACGGAGGTGCTCGTAGCGAGTGTGCGAGGGCCAGTGCATGTTGTGGAGGCGGCACGTATGGGGGCCGATATATGCACTTGTCCACCTAAGGTAATTGACATGTTGTTTAACCATCCACTGACCGATATTGGGTTAAAGAAGTTTCTGGCTGACTGGGAGAAGGCCCAAACGCTTAAGGCATAGTCACGCAGCATAATTATGTTAGCTGAGGTCTGGCATGGATAAAGATACAGCCCTTTCCGACTACGAACGACGCGCGGAGCTTGCGGGTGGTGAGGATAGGCGTAAACGTCAACACGATGCGGGGAAGATGACTGCGCGTGAAAGGATTGAGCTCTTTTTTGATCCAGGAACATTTCGTGAGATTGACAAGCTAGTGATGCACCGGTGCCATGATTTCGGTATGGAAAAGCAACGGATTCCGGGTGATGGTGTTGTGGCTGGAAGCGGACTTGTTGATGGACGGGTTGTCTATGCCTTTGCGCAAGACTTTACGGTATTCGGTGGATCCCTATCGGAAACTAACGCGGCCAAGATCGTAAAGGTTATGGATCTTGCTGTACAGAACGGTGCGCCCATAGTCGGGCTTAACGATTCCGGTGGGGCGCGTATTCAGGAGGGCGTAGCGTCCCTCGCAGGTTACGCAGATATATTTTTACGTAACACGTTAGCCTCTGGGGTCGTACCCCAGATATCAGCAATCATGGGACCTTGTGCAGGTGGAGCGGTCTATTCACCTGCTATTACTGATTTCACGATTATGGTTGAGGACACTAGCTATATGTTCGTGACTGGACCAGATGTCATCAAGACAGTGACACACGAGGAAGTGACTAAGAATGAACTAGGCGGTGCGATGACGCATAATGCGAAGAGCGGCGTTGCACATTTTTCTGTGCCAGAAGATCGTGATTGTTTAGCGTTGTTGAGGCAATTACTTGGATTTGTTCCGAGTAATAATCTCGGCGATCCACCAGAAGTTACGACCGATGATCCTGTTGAGCGAGAGGATGCGCTGCTTGATGACTTGGTTCCGGACTCGCCAAATCAACCGTACGACATCCTGGAACTAATTCGTACGGTGGCTGACGACAACCATTTCCTGGAGGTGCATCAGTATTTCGCAAGAAACCTTGTAGTTGGTTTCGTGCGGTTGGGCGGCCGTTCTGTTGGTGTGGTGGCTAACCAACCTGCGCATCTTGCGGGCGTACTCGATATCGATGCCTCCGTTAAGGGGGCTAGATTTGTTCGTTTTTGTGATGCCTTCAATATCCCGTTGTTGACGTTTGAAGATGTGCCTGGGTTTCTTCCCGGCACCCAGCAGGAATACGGTGGCATTATCCGACATGGTGCCAAGTTGTTATATGCCTTTGCGGAGGCAACGGTGCCGAAAGTAACAGTCGTGACCCGGAAGGCCTATGGTGGCGCATATTGTGTGATGGCGAGTAAGCATATTCGTACCGATGTGAACTTTGCGTGGCCGACGGCAGAAATTGCAGTTATGGGGTCAGAGGGGGCGGTGAATATCCTGTACAAGCGGGAGATCGACGCGGCAGATAATCCCGATGAATTTCGGGCGGCACGCATTCAGGAATTCCGACAGAAATTTGCGACGCCGTTTGTCGCTGCCAGCAGAGGTTTTCTTGACGAGGTTATTGCTCCGCGAACGACTAGACGACGCGTCACAGAAGCGTTCAGGAGTCTCGAAGGTAAGCGAGACAAGAATCCCCCCAAAAAACACGGAAACATCCCACTTTAGCTTCTTTTCCAGGCTCTCAGGAAACCGCTGTCTGGTGGCAGTATGCACGGGTCTAAGAAATCCTTTAAATGCTAGACTCGTAGTCAGATGCGTCGTTTTTGATGTTGCTTGACCGTAAGACTTAGGTGTTCACCGAATGAAAGTTCTTGTTGCCAATAGAGGCGAGATTGCACTCCGAATAATACGAGCGTGCCAAGAGCACGGCGTCACTACGGTGGCGGTCTACGCGGATTGTGACCGTAGGGCTCCGTATGTGCAACAGGCTGACGAGGCAGTAGGTTTGGGCGCGAATGAGCCATCAGAGAGTTATTTGGCCATTCACAAGATTGTGGCGATTGCACAGCAGGTCAGTGCGGATGCAATCCACCCGGGCTATGGATTTTTGGCTGAGAATGCTGATTTTGCACGTGCCGTCGAGCAGGCGGGGCTTACCTTTATCGGACCAAGTTCTGAGGTCATTGCTTTGATGGGTGGCAAAACGGCTGCACGTCAGGTCGCGGAGCGGGCTGGCGTGCCGACTGTGCCGGGAACGGATGGTCCGCTTTCCGACGATGCAACTGATGGTGCCATTAGGGAAGCCGGCGCGCTGATCGGTTACCCGCTTTTTGTTAAGGCGGTGGCTGGAGGTGGTGGAAAGGGGATGCGCCTGGTACGCGACCCTGATTTATTACTCCGGGCCGTCCAGGGTGCTCGGTCCGAGGCGGCATCAGCTTTTGGAAATGGTGATGTTTATCTGGAACGTTGTATTGAGCAAGGACGCCATATTGAGGTGCAATTGCTAGCTGACAAATATGGCACGGTTGTGCCATTTGTTGAGCGCGAGTGCTCGATACAGCGGCGGCACCAGAAGGTTATTGAAGAGACGCCGTCTCCCGTCATTAAGGAACAGACACGAAGGGCTCTGGCCGATGCTGCTGTTCGATTGGCCAAAGAGGTTGGCTACACAAACGCCGGCACGATTGAATGCTTGTTCGATGAATTGTCAGACGAGTTCTACTTTCTCGAAATGAACACGCGATTGCAGGTGGAACATCCGATTACTGAAATGGTTACGGGTATTGACTTGGTAAGGTGGCAACTCCGCATAGCAGAGGGCGAACGCCTGACTATCGACCAGGAAACTGCTCTCACACCAAAGGGGCATGCAATCGAATGTCGTGTTTATGCGGAAGACCCGGCAGCCGGGTTTATGCCGTCTCCTGGAGTTTTAACTTTTCATCGTCTTCCGGAGGGGCCAGGAGTTCGAGTCGATTGTGGTGTCGAGCCAGGATTTGAAGTGCCTATTTATTACGATTCCATGATTTCCAAAGTGATTGCCCATGCTAGCGACCGACCAGCATCCATTGAGCGGATGCTTAGGGCGCTTGCGGAATATGAGGTTGTTGGTGTCCCGACTACCATTCCCATGTTTCGTTGGTTGCTGGCGACGTCAGATTTTGGGGCTGCTCGTTTTGATACGACGTACTTGGACGGTGTCTTGCTTTCAGGTGCGGACGTTCCATTTGTAGATATTCAACGAAACGATGAACTTGAGGACCTAGCGGTGTTAGCGGCCGCGGTGTCGATAGGGTTGGGTGGTAGCAGAGTTGTCAGAACTGAAAGAACGAACCGTGGTCGCCGTGGAGATTGGCGTCACGTAGCTCGTGCTGAAGGGTTACGGTAAGAAAATTAATGCGTATCGAGGTTGAGGTTAATGGGAAGGTACGTGAAGTTACTCTTGAGAAAACTCTCAGGCCAGCTCGATATTTGGTTTCCTGGGACGACAGGGCGTTTGAAGTCGATGCTCAGGTTATGGAGCAGAGTCAGCATGGGATGCGGTTGTCACTAGTGCATCTAGCATCGGCAGAGGATCCAGTGAGTCGGAAGGTCTATTGCGGGACGGTGGACAGGGCTGGCTCGATGTTCGTTAGTGTTGATGGAACAAGTTTTCAGGCGACCATCAACGGCAGTCGAAATTCTATTAGGGCAGTCGGTGGTGGTAGCGAGGGTGATGGCACACGTCTCACGGCTCCGATGCCAGGGAAGGTTGTTCGGGTACTGGTTGAACCGGGGGATAAAGTAGAAGCGCGACAGCCGGTTGTCGTTGTAGAGGCGATGAAGATGGAAAACGAGTTGACTGTTGAAAAAGCCGGTGCAATTGAGGAGGTCCGTGTCTCAGAAGGCGAGTCGGTGGAATCAGGTCAGCTGCTGCTGGTGGTCAACCAGACGGAATTGAAGGAATGACGGACGAGCAATTACCTGATGATCGGGATGTAAACGACCGCGTAGATTCAGAGGTGGGTCCATCAGAGGATGAAACGCGGTGGTGGCATCAGCCTCTTGGTCGGCTCCGTCAGTACGGACGTTGGTTGGTGTTGTTGGCTGTCGGGCTTCTTTCTGCGGCTCTGGTTTCAGTTGTGACCATCGATTTAGGACCAGCTTTGCGCATTCGAGCAGAGCAGTTCGCTAGTAGCCGTATCGATAGGTCGGTCACTATCGGTCGTTTGAGCACTTATATACTGCCCGGCCGTTTCTTGATTGAAGATTTAGTTATTGGTGGTCGGACGGAGGGCGACAGGCCTTTTTTTGTTGCTAAGCGATTGGTATTGACGACAGCCTGGTTGCCTTTGTTGGATGGCGAGTTTTTAGTCGATTCCGTCGACCTTGATGGCTGGCGCATGTTGGTCGAACAATTCGATGAGGGAGACCATACGTTCCCCTCGTTTGTTAGTCAGACCGACAATCTTGATCCGGTGAATGAAAGTGACGCGGGAGAGACTGAAATTGCAAACCTGGTCGACGAGGCGTCGACTACTGACGATTCTGAAAGTCGTCGTTTTGTAACGACGGTCCAATATTTGCGTGCCCACAACGGCGAGTTTGTCTATGAGGATTACGGCGCTCCATGGAGCGTTATCGCGCCTAATATTGATCTTACATTGACTAAGGCAGCTGGTTATGGCGGTCAGGTTTTTTTCCACGGTGGCACGGTGAAGATCGGCGACTTTGAACCGATGATTACCAGTATGAGCGCAACTTTTGAACTGGATGGCGGGCTCGTTGATTTGAAGCGTGTTGATGTGGAGATGGACGGATTCGAGGGTGTGGTTGAGGGAGACGTCGATTTTCTAAATTGGCCTGAATCGGTTTATCGGGTTACGGACTCATCGATTGATCTGCCGATAATGAAGGGCGTCTTTTTTGCAGGCTACGACTTCGTAACGACAGGTGAGGCCACTTTTACAGGCGAATGGCATATTTTTGATGGTGGACGTGAACTGACGGGGACCTTTAGGAGTGGTGATGCCACTCTTGCAGGTCTCGAATTTCCAGAGCTTAATGGCGACCTTGTTTGGACACGTGATCGATTTGAAATTACACGGGCACGTTCTGGGTTCTATGACGGCCAGCTCGATTTTACATATTCAATGGAGCCTCTTGGATCCGAGTTTCCGGCTGTGTCGACTTTCTCCCCGCATATAGAAAACACGAATCTGGAGGGGTTAATTACTGAACTCGAAATTGGAGGGATACGTCCAAGTGGGTCGGTCTCTGGCAGTCTGTATCTCGAGTGGCCACTCGGGCAGTTTGCTGAGCGGCGAGGGCGCACTTCACTGTCGATCGCACCGCCCGATACTGTATTTCTGCAGGACCGACGCCAACGGCCGATGGCAAAACGCAGTGGTTGGAGATATGCAGAGGTGCCGTTCGAGCCAGAGGGCGATCCGTGGCAGTTCCCGATGGGTGCGAACCTTGAGATGATTTTCGGTCCAGATGAAATTGTGATCTCTCCGAGTTGGATCGCGACGCCGTTAACGGCCGTTGATTTTTACGGAGAGACAGCGTGGGGGAATCGGTCGAGAATTCCCTTTGAGGTCAAGAGTGCCAACTGGCAGGAAAGTGATCGACTGCTTGCTTCTATGATGACAGCCTTTGGCCGACCCACTGGTGAAATGACCGTCGGCGGATACGGAACTATGGTAGGAGAAATGCGCGACGATTTTTTCTCGCCAGTGGTTGAGGCGCTGTTTGATGGCGATGACGTTACGGCTTGGAATGTCGATTGGGGGCATGGTGAGGGCAGCCTCGTTGTTCAACGTGGGATGCTCGATGTTACCAATGGGATGTTTAGCGACGAGGATTCAAGCGTTCGCGTTAATGGACTGTTTGCAATCGGTCGAGTGCCAGATGGTGCAGAGGAAATGGATGCCAGTTTTGAGTTGGACGGTATTCCTGCTCAGCATGTTAGAGATGCTTTTTCGATTCAGGGATATCCGATTAATGGTCCATTGCATGGAGAGATTCGGCTGTATGGGGAATATCGAAGACCGTTTGGTTTTGGGCGCCTGCGCATTGGTAGTGGGCTGGCGTATGGTGAATCGTTTGACCAAACAGAAGCGGGGCTTCGTTTTGAGGGCGAGGGTGTGTGGCTTGATGGGTTAACTATATTGAAGGGCGATGGAGAACTTACTGGTGCGATGTATGTGCGCTGGAATGGCACCTACTCGGTCAATGCGGATGCCCGAAATTTTGATTTGGTCACGTCGCAGCTGTTCGATCGACTGGGTGCACCGGTTGTAGGGTATGTTGACTTTTCTGTATCCGGGGTTGGGTCTTTTGATAATCCTCGTTACCAGATTCGTGGCACGATGACGGACCTGGCTATCGAGGGAGCATCTGTTGGTCAAGTAACCAGTCGTCTGGAGGTTCAGAATGGTCTAATGGCGGTTGAATTGGAGGTCGCCTCGCCAACGCTGGCCGTGTCCGGGTCCGGACGTGTCGAGCTGTCAGATGACTTGCAGTCGGAACTCAGGTTCAGGGTAACGAATACAACGCTTGACCCGTTCATCCGGACGTTGCAGCCAGAGTTTCCAAAGGAAACGTCTCTCGTGACGAGTGGAACCATTCAGGTCGAAGGTTCACTTGCCGATGCTGAACAACTGACGATCGATGCAATAGCTGAACAACTGGACCTGAAACTTTTCGATTATGGGGTTTCGAATAGTGGTCCGGTTAGTTTTGCACTCAAGAATAACGTGATTCACGTGTCCCAGATGGAGTTGGAGGGTGAAGGAACAGCTCTGAAACTTTCCGGGGACGTCGCTCTTTCTGAGGAACAACTGTCGTTGGACGTTAACGGCGATGCGAGTCTCGATATTCTGCAGGGGTTTTTCCAGGATGTTCGCGGGTCAGGGACTATGAGTGTGGTGACGGAACTCAGCGGTTCCTTCGCGGCCCCAACCCTGGTAGGAGAGGCGCGCGTTACAGATGGACGATTACGTCACTTTTCATTGCCCCACTCTCTCGACGAAGTGAACGGAACGGTTGTTTTTGAGCCAGGAAGTGTTCAGCTGGACGGTTTGGCGGCCAAACTCGGTGGTGGGAGCGTTCAATTTGGTGGTCAGATAGGTTTGCAGGGTTACCAGGTTGGAGTTCTTGATGTTACTGCGACTGGTGAAAATATGGGTTTACGAGTCGAGGGGATTCGTTCCGATGTAGATGCCGACCTCACTCTACGAGGCTCTATTGAGTCTCCGACTTTGGGTGGAATAGTCAACGTCAGAGATGCAATTTGGCTTGATTTGTTTCAAACGAACGGGGCTCTTATTAGTTTGTCAGGCGGGGGGGAGACGCCAGTCGTGAGTGTTGAGGAGGACACGATTCCCTTGAATTACGACCTCCAGATATCGGCCCCGTCGAGCCTCCGCATCTCAGATAACCGGGCCCAAATTGTTGCGAGTGCCGACCTCACGTTACGCGGCACGTACTCGCAGCCAATATTGGTTGGCAACGCAGAAATTGATCGCGGGCAGATTTATTTCGAAGGTAATCGGTACCGTGTAATTAGGGGTAGTGTCGGATTTTCGAATCCGATTGAGATTGAGCCATTTTTCGAGATAGAGGCTGAAACCGATATTCGGGTTCCAGGTCAGACGTACAGAGTAACACTTGGATTAACAGGGACGCTGGATAGATTAGCGTCACCGACACTTGAGTCTGATCCACCACTGCAACAATTTGAGATTATTGGCCTATTACTAGGCGACATACGAGATCCGCAGCAGGCAGAAATTCGAACTCTTCGTGCTCGAGAATCATCCCAGCAGGAGCTTTTGCAGGCGGCTGGTGCGCGTTTGTTGACAAACCCGCTTTCATCTGGCGTCGGAAGTGTAATACAGCGGTCGTTCGGTGTGGACACGTTCGAAATTACACCCTCGCTTGATGACCCTGCCGCACAACAGTCGACTCAGTTGATTCCAACCGCACGCGTTCTTATTGGAAAACGTATCTCAGACCGGGCTCACGTAACGTTTTCGAGGGCGGTGAGTGGCAATAACCAGGATCTGATAGTGATACTTGAGTACGATGCGAGCGACCGGCTTTCTTGGGTGTTGTCACAGAACGAAGATCGGACTTACGCTCTCGATTTCCGTGTCAGGCATGCCTTCTAATGTGGCGGTGGCTGGGAAGTACTTACATCTGCGTTTTTGGTTTTGCTGTTACAGTGCTGGCGGCTAGTGACGCAGACCGCTTTGTTGGACGACCAGTAATCGAAATCAACTTCACGAGTCAGGGCTACGCTATCGAAGACTCTGCGGCACGGGAGTTGCTCGAGACGGAGGTTGGGCAACCACTTGTCATGCGAGAAGTTCGTGAGAGCCTCGCGCATCTTTTTAGTCTTGGTCGTTTTGGCGGTATATCAGTCGATGTTCTTCCCCTAGATGAGGGTGTGGCGCTACTTTACGAGTTGCGACCGTTAAATCTTGTTGAACGTGTTGAGGTTGTTGGCAACCATGTTCTTCAAGAGGCTGACGTTAGCGGCGCCATAGGGAGGCGATTTGGGGACATTTTTTCTCAGGCGCTTATCGGTGATGTTGTGGAAGTCGCCCGTGGTTACTATGCTGACCGAGGATTTCTTGCACCGAACATCGTTGCACGTTTGCAAGAGCGCACACTCGTATTAGAAGTGGATGCTGGTCCACAGGCACGTGTAAATCGGTGGTTTATTACTGGTGTGGCGTCTCCGGCCCTCAACGAAACACTTCGTGCACGTCTGGGACTTGAAGACGGAGATTTTTATGATGGTGTCGTGCTCGATGGTCGATTAGGTGAGTACGAAGCTGAACTGCGGGAGCGACGATATTACGAGGCACAGGTTACTCATAGTGTCGATTCAATAACTGATTCGCAAATTGATATTAGGTTGAATATATCGCGCGGTCCGCAAGTGACTGTTGCCTTTGCCGGCGACGAGGTTCCAGACGAGGTTCTCTCTGACCTGGTACTAATTGAGAGAGAGACCAGTGTTGACGAAGACTTGTTGGAAGATGCGGACCGCAGGATTCAAAGTTACTTGCGTTCTCTTGGTTTTCGGGAGGCAGATGTTGGTCACACTCGCACTGAGACAGAGGGCGAGTTATTGATAGTTTTTACGGTGACTCGGGGACCACTCTATACGGTGTCCGACATCGCTTTCAGTGGTAACGAGAGCATTTCGACCGAGCAGCTTCGTCCGCTTGTAAATGCTATCCCAGGAGAGGCTTTCGTTACTGCTGAGCTGGACGCGGGATTAGCAGCTGTAGAGGAGCAGTACCAGCAGTTTGGTTTTGCGACCGTCCGTGCGGCTTGGGCGGTTAGAGATACTGGCACTACTGATAGTGGTCTAGGTGCAGCAGAAGACGTTCAGCAATCTGTTGTGATTGAGATCGTCGAAGGACCGCGAATGTCGGTTGGCTCGATAATTTTTGAAGGGAACACGGCGTGGACGTCTGAAGAACTAAAAGATGTTTTATCTCTGGATACGGGCGGCACGTTTTATGGTCCTCAATTGAGTGCTGATGAAGATTTGTTGACGGTAATGTATTTGAACGAGGGATATGAGCAGGCTGTTGTCGATGTAGAGACACGGTTTGCCGATGACTTTAGTCAGGTTGAACTAGTCTTTCGTGTTAGCGAAGGCCGTCAGGTTGTGGTTGACCATGTCCTGATCGTTGGTAACGACCAGGTGGATTCGGTCACGATTCGTCGTGAGTTAGCTCTCGGTCCAGGTGATCCACTTGGTCTTGATGATGTGGCCGAGAGCCGACGACGTCTTAACGCACTTGGGATGTTTCGCCGCCTTGACATACGTGAATTTAGCCATGGTCGGTACGAACAACGTGATCTAATTATTGAGGTTGAGGAAGCGCCCGCAACAAGTGTCGCGTACGGTGCGGGTCTGGAGGTATCGCAACGATTACGGAGGAGTTCGACAGCCGGTGGTGGTGCGGCAGTCGAACGGATTGAATTTGCACCCCGAGGTTCGTTTGAGATCGGGCGTCGCAATCTATGGGGGAAAAACCGATCGATTAATCTATTTTCAAGGGTTAGTTTGCGCAGAAAGAATGACCCGTTCAGCCAAGGTGTCGTCGACGCAGCGCCTACGCTTGGGTTCAATGAGTACCGTCTTCTGAGTACATATCGTGAACCGCGGTCGTTTGGTCTTGGGTGGGATGTCTTGATGTCTGGTTTCATTGAACAGGCGATCAGACCTTCTTTTGATTTGTTTAGCCGTGGCGTCACAGCGCAGGTCACGCGCCAGGTTGGCGATGTCTTAAGCACTACTATCGGTTATCGACTTGGTGAAAATGATACGTCCAACCGTCAGCTTGATCTCGAGGACAGTAATATTGTTGATCGATTGTTTCCAGAAGTTCGTCTATCGTCGTTTCGTGTCAGCCAACACCGTGATACTCGAAACGATGCTTTTGACCCAACCCGCGGTACATTTGTAAGTGCAGAGACGGAGCTCGCGGCACGTGCCATAGGTTCAGCAGTTGGCTTTACAAAAACATTCATCTCGGGGACATTTTATAAAGAGCTTCAAGATGAATCGCGCTTCGTGCTCGCTACTGGAGCACGAGTTGGATTAGCCTGGGGTTTTCCGCAGGCGGTGGTCGCAGACAATACGATGGTGGCCCTTTCAGGGGAGGCTCGGCGAGTTCTTGACCTACCGATGAGTGAGAGGTTTTTTGCCGGCGGTGATACGACAGTTCGCGGTTTCGCCCTTGACCGACTTGGTGATCCGAGTCAGCGAGTTGGCGGTACTATTGCTCAAAATGGCTTTCCGCAAGGTGGTAACGCCATGCTCGTGTTTAATTCTGAGCTTCGAATACGTCTCACTCGAGTGCTTGGGCTGGTGACTTTTCTGGACGCTGGAAATGTATATGACCAGGTCGCGCAGATGACTTTACGTCGAATAAGAGCTGGGGCTGGTTTCGGGCTACGTTATAGCTCACCGGTGGGGCCTATTCGTGTCGATCTCGGGTTTAAACTAGGAGAACGTTATTTTTTCGGTGACGAAAACAATCAAACGTTGGAACCGCTTACGGCGCTCCACATCAGTATCGGTCAGGCTTTCTAGCGACTTGCGCTTTGGTGTGCGGGAGATCTGCATTGTGCTCTGCCTATCGGTTGGTGCTGCTGCGCAGTTGTCGTTTGCCCAAGAGCTCGATCGAATTCTTGCGATCGTCTCTGGTCATGTCATATTGGCTTCGGATGTTCGAGGTTTCGACGAATTAGGTTTAATCGAGTTACAGGCTGAGGGAGAGCGGGGGCGCGACTCCCAAATGTTGACGAAATTGATAGAACGACGACTGGCACTTGACGAAATAAGTCGATTTTTCGTGGGTACGCCAACGAACAACCTCGTCGACCAGGCACTAACCAGGGTGCGGTCGCGTTTTGGTAATGAAGCTGAGTTTTTGAGCGTACTTGAAACTGTAGGTTTGGATACTACCGATCTTAGAGAAATTATTTACGACGATTTGAGGCTTGAGGCGTATTTGAATGAACGCTTTGGTTCAATGGAGGAAATAAGCGAATCTGAAGTACGCACTTACTATGAGGCTAACCGAGATCTATTTGGTGAAGGTCAGTCCGGATTTGAATCAGTCAAGGATAAAGTTCGTGCTGTGTTTTGGGAAGAATCTCGGGGAGAACTCATTCGAGAATGGCGATCTGGACTTATTCGTCGTGGGACTGTGACACTCCTTGACCCATAGGTTTGACCGATCCGTTTTGCACTACAAGGATTGGCTAGCAGCAACAGCGATTATGATTTCGACCGAGTTAAAGCCGCTGTGACTTACCATTGCGGCGATCGCGCTTCTACGTTTTAGGTAGAGTAATCCCCAGACTAGCCCAAGGATGCCAGTGATAATGGCGGCGTCGAAACCTTGAACATAGTGACCAAGGCCAAAAGCTGTACTGAAGATTATTAACCCAAGCCACGGGCCGCCCAGATGATGTTCGAATCGATGAAGGATAAAAACCCGCTGCATTTCTTCCCTAATGCCTCCCGCTATGATTGCGACCAGACCAAAAGCAAGGGCGCGTGTGGGGCTATCCAATATTGAGGCGAGTGGATTTTCGGCTATGTTGTGGAGTCCAGGTGCGATGGCTCTCAAAAGCAATAGACCACCGGCTGCGCCCACGACCAGCAATGGAATCAACACTAAGCCTAGTAAGGCTTCTTTCCTTATTGAGAGACCACCGGTGACTAGTTCCCAAACAGATTCGCCATTTACTGATAAGAAATAGCAAATTAATCCGACGATCAAAATTGTGTCGGCTATGGACAGTATCACGACGTATAAAAATGACAGCGAGCCATCCAGCGAATTGATGCCGCTGAGGCCAAGCATGTTCAAGATCAAAGCAAGCGAGAGTTGGGTTGGAAATCCAGAGCAGATGATGACCTCAAATAAAGCCCTTAACGAGTTACATGGTTTACTACCAGGTGTTGGTTCGTGATCAGAGCGGGTTTCATCTGTGGAAGATTGTCGAGTGGAAAGAGGAGGATCAATCATCGATACTGGGGCACTCTAGCACAGGGAGTTTCGCTTTTTCTGCGTTTTGTCGACCTCTATATTGGGTCTAGTTAAAAAACATCGACTATATCTGGTGGTTTCATCTTGACAGCGGGCGACTTGAGTCTCATAGTAAGAAACTTAGCGCGACGGCGGTGAACAGAATGGTTTGTAGCGGTTCCCTAACTAATTCAAGGTCATCTGTATTTGGGTTTATATCTCGCGTAGTTGCGGTTTTATTTGCGTAGAGCTGACTTGACGGCGAGTTGGCTGTGTGACATTCGGAGGTGAAGATGCCGAGAGCTGCTGCTCATGAATCTGGCTCACAGTTTTCAAATACAACTGAAGAAACAGTCGAGCCACGTGGCCCGGGTCTTGAATTCCAGCGGATGTTTAGCCAGAAGGAGCTAGATCCTTTTGATGAGCTTGAATGGGAAACAAGGGATGCTGTCATCGGGAACGAGCGAGGGGATGTTGTTTTTGAGCAACGAGACGTTGATATCCCAAAAGAATGGTCTCAGACGGCGACGAACATTGTTGTTTCTAAATACTTCAGGGGGCAACTGGGAGCGCCGGAACGAGAAAATAGTGTTCGTCAGCTTATAGGGCGGGTTGTTGAGACGATTACAAACTGGGCCAGGGAGCAAGATTATTTCGCCACGGGAGATGACCTCAGTGCTTTTAGTGATGACTTAAAGTCTCTCCTTGTTCGGCAAAAGGCGGCGTTTAACAGTCCCGTTTGGTTTAATTGCGGTTTTGAGGAAGCGCCGCAATGCTCGGCCTGTTTCATAAATTCCGTTGATGACACGATGGAATCAATCCTCACCCTAGCCAAAACAGAAGGCATGCTATTTAAGTTTGGCTCAGGAACAGGCAGCAATCTGTCGGCTATACGTTCTTCTCGGGAAGGTCTTGGCGGTGGCGGGACGGCCTCAGGACCGGTTTCATTCATGAAGGGCTATGACGCGTTTGCCGGCGTAATTAAATCGGGCGGTAAAACGAGACGAGCTGCAAAAATGGTGATCCTAAACGCCGAGCACCCAGACATAGCAGACTTTATCAATTGCAAGGTGGATGAAGAGAGAAAGGCCTGGGCGTTAATAGATGCGGGCTACGATGGTTCATTTACGGGACCTGCCTACGCTTCGGTATTCTTTCAAAATTCTAACAATAGTGTTCGAGTGACTGACGATTTCATGCGGGCGGCTCTTGACGGCGGAGAATGGCACACCCGCGCGATTACAGACAATCGTGTCATGGATACCTATAAGGCCCATGATCTACTACACATGATTTCGGAAGGCACGCACGTGTGTGGTGATCCTGGCATGCAGTTCGATACGACGATCAACGATTGGCATACCTGCCCAAATACGGCCAGGATTAATGCATCGAATCCCTGCTCAGAGTACATGTTTCTCGACGATTCTGCATGTAATTTGGCCTCGCTCAACCTTATGGAATTTGTTGATCAGAATACGAGTGAATTTGACGTTGAAGCATTTCGAGGTGCTGTTCGTACGTTGATTACGGCACAAGAAATTATCGTCCAAAATGCGAGTTATCCGACGCCATCGATCGGCCGTAACAGTCATGATTATCGTCCTCTTGGGCTAGGTTACGCGAACCTCGGTGCGTTGCTGATGTCCCGTGGTTTGCCGTACGACAGCGATGAGGGACGTGATTATGCGGCGGCGATCACGGCGTTGATGACTGGCGAAGCCTATGCGCAGTCGGCACGTATAGCACGTGATTGTGGGGGCCCATTTGGTGGATACGTGAAAAACGAAGAGCCGTTTCTTCGAGTGATGCGTAAACATCGGGATGCGATGAAGGACGTTGAGTCAGCGAACGTACCGGATGATCTTTATGGAGCCGCGAACGAGGCGTGGGATGACGTGATTGAGTTGGGTGAGTCGAATGGCTACCGGAATGCTCAGGCCACTGTTTTGGCGCCTACTGGCACCATCGGATTCATGATGGATTGTGATACCACGGGTGTGGAACCCGACATCGCTCTCGTTAAATATAAAAAACTTGTCGGTGGCGGTTTGATGAAGATCGTAAATCAGACGGTACCGATGGCACTGGCTCGTCTGGGTTATACAGAGGAGCAAGTCAACGGAATTATTCAATACATCGATGAACATGAAACGATTGAAGGTGCGCCTCACATAGAAAAGAAACATTTAGCCGTTTTCGACTGTGCTTTTAAGGCCGCGAATGGATCACGCTCGATCCATTACATGGGACACGTAAAAATGATCGGGGCGACACAGCCATTTATTTCTGGTGCCATTTCAAAAACAATCAATGTGCCGACGGATGCGACCATCGAGGATGTTGAACAGGCGTATGTCGACGCGTGGAGGCTGGGCACCAAAGCAGTGTCGATATACAGAGACGGTAGCAAGAGGACTCAACCGCTTAACACGGCGAGAGAGACGGCCGAGGAAGCAGTTTCGTCTCAGCCAGGTCAGCCGGTCCGTCGAAAATTGCCTGATGAACGGCAAGCGATTACTCACAAGTTCGATATAGCAGGACACGAGGGTTACATCACGGTCGGATTGTTTGAAGATGGTTCGCCGGGAGAAATATTTCTTGTAATGGCAAAGGAAGGATCAACGATATCTGGGTTCGCAGATGCATTTGCTCAGGCAGTTTCGTATGCGTTGCAATATGGCGTGCCACTTCAGGTTTTAGTTGATAAGTTCAGTCACGTTCGTTTCGAACCGGCGGGGATGACTAAGAATCGTGATGTTCGCGTTGCTAAGTCGATAGTTGATTACATCTTTCGCTGGATGGCGACGAAATTTTTGTCGAACGAAGCGCAATTTCACGCCGGTGTGAACGTTAGTGATCCTATTGTGCCTGAATCGGGTGACGGAGAGGCCTCGAAAGTAACGTCTGAGGCATCGGAGTCGGATGAAGTTCTATCAGGCGATGCTCAGCAGGCCATGTCTGACCAGAACGCCAGTAGTACGACACCGTTTGCGATACAAAATGACCAAGATGCACCGCCGTGTTCCACATGTGGAGCGATCATGATCAGAAATGGCGCCTGTTACAAATGTGTGAACTGCGGCGCAACGAGCGGGTGCGCCTAACAGGCCGACCGGTGGTGGATCGCGCTGGGTTACATTATTCTCAAGAAGTTGGTTGCTCAGTGCTATCCCAACCGAGGTGTGCCATCGTTACTAGAAGTACAGCGTAGGCCGCCCTCCCTATTTGTGGTGCCAGCAATAGTTCGCCATAGTAATACGTGTCGTTATGAAGACTGATAGCTTGCAGACCAAGTAGTCCGGCAAACGCCAGCGCTATGCCGCCAGGAAGTGATGCTCGGACGAATGCCGCGGCCAAAGTGAGAATTAAACCCGCAGCCAGCCTCCACAGGTTGGCCCACCAAGGCAGAGGGTCCTCTCCCCAAAACAAGGCAATGGCGCTGACAGCATCATGTAAGCCGTACAAGAACATTCCTAAAGCTGCAGCTCGTAGCATCCTGTGCCTGTTGTATCATGCCGGGTCTGTTGAGCACGAATGATAAATCATCCAACCTGTAGACGATACGTTTGGACCTTCTGTCTGGTAGCTGCAACAACTGTTTATTGTGTTGCTGGGCTTTTGGTTTTTAGTCCCTTATCCGCACAATCAGATGGAGACGAATCATTCGACAGCGTGCTAAATCTTTATGTGCGGGATGGATTTGTGGACTATAGCTCCCTTCTTCGAGTAGATCGCGCGGTCGTTGATCGCTACGTAGACGGACGAAGTAGCAGTCCAGCCGATTTCGGAGTTTGGTCGCCGGCGCGCAAGATGGCTTTCTGGTTGAATAGTTATAACGCGTTGGTAGTCCAAACAGTGCTCGACCACTATCCTATTAGAGGTCATTCTCCTGAATACCCATCGAACAGTATTCGCCAAATACCAGGTGCTTTCGACCGGCGGACTCATCGCGTGGCCGGTCACGATATGACGCTTGATAGCCTTGAGCAAGGTGTCCTGGCGGCCTTCGGTGATCCGCGCGTATTTCTTGCGTTGGGAAGAGGCGCGTTGGGGAGCGGGCGTTTGCGGAGCGAAGTCTACGAGGAAATGAGGCTAGATCAACAGCTTACAGCAGCTGTGGAGGAGTTTGCCACGGAACCTTGGGGCGTCGTACTTGACCAAAGGGCGCAGTCTCTTCGTATGAATGAGATCATTGGTTGGCGAAGCGAGCAGTTTATTGACCATTATGCCGATCGTGGATGGTTGGAATCTGGACGAGCGCCGATTGAACGAGCCATGATTAATTTAATTGAACCTGTTTTGTATCCAAGCGAACAAGCGTTTTTGGCTGAAAATTTGTTTAGCGTTTCGTATCAACCATTTGATTGGAACTTAAATGATCGTAGTAGCAGGTAGAAGTACTACCAGATTGCAAATATGGATTTAGAACTTACGAACAAAGTGGCAGTTATTACAGGCTCGAGTCGTGGGCTTGGGTTGGCGTCAGCTCGGGCCCTACTAGATGAAGGGTGCAGTGTTGTTATTTGCGCCAGAGGTAAAGCGCAGTTGGAGGCTTCGGCGAAGGAATTGAAGGTGCGCTCAGATGAGAGTCGTGTGCTAGCTGTGAGTGCGGATCTTGCTGAAGCTAGTGGGGTTGAACACGTTATTCAAAAGGCTACTGAGATTTACGGTGGACTGGACATACTAGTGAACAATGTTGGACGCGCTGGTGGAAGTGGAGTGGTGGAGACAACGGATGACGAATGGCAATCTGCGTTTAACGAGACGCTCTTTCCGGCCATACGCGCCTCGAGGTTGGCGGTGCCACATTTAAGGAAACGAGGAGGCGGAGTCATTCTGATGATTGCTTCTATTTGGGGCAGAGAATCTGGGGGACGTATGACTTATAACGCCGTAAAGGCTTCCGAAATTAGCTTAGCTAAATCGATGGCACAGCAGCTGGCGGCAGACAACATTCGTGTAAATAGCGTTGCGCCTGGTTCTATTTCTTTTCCAGGAGGTACTTGGCATCGACGGCAGCAGTCGGACCCAGAGGCCATGAAAGAGTTCGTCCGAGAGCATCTTCCGTTTGGTCGATTTGGACGCGCCGAAGAGGTGGGCGCTGTCGTGGCGTTTCTGGCCTCCGCTCGTGCTAGCTGGATAAGTGGTGCATCGGTTACGGTTGACGGGTGCCAATCGAAATCACTGTTCTAGCTCCAGGTGTCTCTTAGCCTTCGAAAGTTCGTGTTTGTATTGGACTTTTCAAAACACCGCAATCAGTTGAAAAGGTCAAGTGTGTAACCCGAACCGTCTAGATTGGCCCTTATCAGAACATAAGAGTTGCTATCGATTTGATTGCTGCTGTTGTTTTCTGTTTTCTACGGTGACCTTGCCATATTTCTTCGTGAACCGTTCAACACGCCCCTCGGTATCTACGAGTTTTTGACGGCCGGTGAAGAACGGATGACAGCTTGAGCAAATCTCTAGTTTCAGCTCGGACTTTGTAGAGTGTGTAGTCCAGGTAGCGCCGCAAGCGCAACGTGCCTGTACTTCGTGGTATTCCGGGTGAATGCCTGTTTTCACTGCTAATGCTCCTTACGACACAACAATAAGCTGCTCATTATACCAAGCGAGATAGGGCTGACCATATAACTCCGATGCCTGTGGCTTTTTTTCCCGAAATAGCAACGATTTCACGCCTAAAGACATTTTTGTGCTCTCTGGTCATTTTAATTTGTTCACTTCGTGTGAGTCGATCATTCTTGGTTGTAACTATGACGCACGGGTAATTATTGTCTTCAATCCATTGATGGGCTGTGATGTCGCTTTCAAGTCCAGGGTGTCGACCGTCGACGACGAGGATTGCTGCAACTAGCGACGGTCCTATATTTGAGCGGTTTTCTCGAGACATATCTTGCATGTTGTTGAAGAACTCTTTGGTTAAAACTGAGAATTCATTTCTTGTTGCTTCACCACCTCTTGCAAAGCCATAGCCTGGAAGATCTGCGAAAGTTAGTCGGTTCGGTATGTCACGATTGGGTGAGGAAGTGTGAACTCTGTAGAGGTTTACCAGTCTAGTGGTTCCCGGCTTTGAACCAGAACGGGCAACCTTTTGCCGTGTGAGTGCGTTAATTAAAGTTGATTTTCCGACATTGGACCGTCCCACCATCACCACGGTTGGTCCAATGTCGGGCGGCAGCTTCCCGCCGACCGGTATGCTGGTGACAAACTCGGCTTTAGCGATCTTCACGTGGTTTTACTAAGCCGTGCCCATTTCCGAATTTTGAAACAAGTTTACAGGTGGACTTTTACCGACCTGTTCACTCTAGTGTGTAACGTGTTCATCAGTCGCCGCGTCGATCGAGGACTCGTCCTGAGCTGAAGACATTGTGGGGGTGAAGGGCTCCACCAACGCAATCTTCAATACCTCATCCATTGTGTCAACCATATAGAGATCGAGAGTCTCCAGCACTTTTTCAGGAATGTCCGCTATGTCCTTTTCGTTATCTTTTGGGAGAATGATAGTTTTGAGATTTGCACGATGTGCTGCAAGAACTTTTTCTTTCACACCGCCTATTGGGAGAACCTTGCCACGCAAGGTGATTTCTCCAGTCATTGCAACGTCACGTCGCGTCGGTATACGGGTGAGTGTCGATACCAGTGCAGTCGTGATTGTGATGCCAGCTGAAGGTCCGTCTTTTGGAATGGCACCTTCTGGAACGTGAACGTGGACGTCTGTTTTCTTGTTGAATTCCTTGGGTATCCCGAATTCTTCAGCCTTGGCTCTGACATAACTCATCGCTGCCTGGGCTGACTCTTGCATAACATCGCCGAGTTTCCCAGTAAGTGTTAATTGCCCCTTGCCCGGCATCAAAGTAGATTCGGTCAATAGAAGCTCTCCACCAGCTTCGGTCCATGCAAGTCCAGTTGCAATTCCAATTTCATTTGTTTTTTCAGCACCTGTCGGTCTGTATTTTGGGACCCCGAGAAAATCTGTTATTTTTTCACCGGTTATTTGGTCTTTGTACTTCTTACCTTCTGAGACGACTTTACGGGCTACTTTGCGACAGATTGACGCGATTTCACGTTCAAGGCTTCGAACGCCAGCTTCTCGCGTGTAACGACGAATTATTGTTTCGTAGGCATCATCGCTAAAGGTGGCATTCTTATCGGTTAACCCCGTCGCCGTGAGTGTCTTTGGCGTTAAGAAACGTTTGCCGATTTCTATTTTTTCAAGGTCTGTGTATCCCGAAAGTTGTAGGACTTCCATTCGATCTCGAAGAGCCTGTGGAACAGTGTGTAGCACGTTAGCGGTGCAAATAAACATGACATTCGACAGGTCGTATTCAGCATCAAGGTAGTGGTCCAAGAAGGCGTTGTTTTGTTCTGGGTCTAATACCTCGAGTAGTGCTGCTGACGGATCACCACGAAAATCCATCGACATTTTATCTACTTCGTCGAGCAGAAAAACCGGATTGACGGTGCCCGCCTTTTTCATCATCTGAATGATCTGGCCTGGAAACGCACCGATGTAAGTTCGTCTATGTCCTCTGACTTCAGCTTCGTCTCTCACGCCACCTAAAGACAGACGGACAAATTTTCTATTTGTGGCTCGAGCGATTGATTTGGCAAGCGAAGTTTTACCAACCCCTGGAGGGCCGGTCAGGGTGAGAATGGTGCCTTTCGGTTTCCGAACGAGTGATCTAACAGCGAGGAATTCTAGAATGCGCTCCTTGATCTTATCGAGGCCATAATGGTCATCATTTAGAATAGTTTCCGCACGCTCTAGGTTTCTACTTTCTCGGCTCCGTTTAAACCAAGGCACCGCGATCAGCCAATCGAGGTAGTTTCTAGAGACGGTTGCTTCGGCAGAAGTAGGTGGCATCGCCTCGAGCCGTTTAAGCTCTTGCGTCGCTTTTTCCTCGACGTCTTTAGGCATTTTGCTGGCTTTTATGTTTTTTCTGAGTTCGTCGAGTTCGCTAGAGCCACCTTCTTTACTACCAAGCTCTTTCTGGATGGCTTTCATCTTCTCGTTCAAGTAGTACTCTTTTTGAGCTTTCTCCATCTGCTTCTTGACGCGAGATTGAATTCGCCTGTCAACCTGAAGTTTGTCAATTTCATTTTCTAGAATGCTACCGATGCGGATAAGCCGCTCAAGTGGCGTAACGATTTCGAGTAAATTTTGTTTTTCTTCAACACCAACAACAAGATGAGCAGCAACTGTGTCGGCAAGTTTGTCTGGGTCATTAACACGGACCGCAGCAATCATGGCGTCGTATTGAAGGTTGTTCGAAAGTTTGACGTATTGCTCAAACGTTGAAACAACTTTGCTCATCGTTTCTTCAAGGTTGTCATCCAGTTCTGTTTGTTTAGCGATAACCTTCGCGACGACACGATAGAAGCCTTTGTCTTCCTTCCATTCGATTGTGCGTGCTCGATCTATACCTTCGACAAGAACTTTCACATTGCCGTCTGGAAGACGAAGACTTTGAACGATGCTTGCCACACAGCCCATTTTGTAAATATCGTTCGGGTTGGGGTCATCATTCGCAGCATTCTTTTGTGCGGCAAGAAATATTCGTTTGTCTTGAGAGAGAGCGTGTTCCAATGCCTTGGTTGAGGATGGTCGACCGATGACGAATGGCATCATCATGTGGGGAAAAACGACGACGTCCCTGAGCGGAACGATTGGCAGTGTTTCGTATGAATCCATATGTTTAGAGGAGCAGTAGTTCTTTAAGTTAACCAGCTTTTTCGATAAGTGTAATTGGCTTGCCTTTTGCGAGCACAGCCTCACGTGTGATCACGCACTCAGACGCCTTTTTGTTGCCAGGCAGTGTGTACATGATATCAAGCATTAGGTCTTCGATAATCATACGAAGGCCGCGAGCGCCGATTTTTCTCTTTAGAGCGGATTCCGCAATAGCCTCGAGAGCATCGTCAGTAAACTTAAGTTTCACGTTTTCATATTCAAATAGTTTTTGGTACTGACGTGTAATCGCGTTACGTGGCGTAGTGAGAATTCTAACCAGGGCCTCGCTGTCGAGTTCGTGGAGTGTACCCTGCACCGGAAGCCGACCAACGAATTCAGGGATAAGTCCATATTTGATTAAATCTTCTGGTTCGACGTGTTGGAGCAAGGCCCCGACATTTTTGTCTTTGGCTGATTGGATGTCCGCTCGGAATCCAAGTGTTTTTCTTCCCACGCGCCGCTGAATCATCTTGTCGAGTCCAACGAAGGCTCCACCACAAATAAACAGTACATTGGTGGTGTCAACCTGAAAAAATTCCTGATGTGGGTGCTTGCGACCACCCTGCGGGGGAACATTGGCGACAGTACCTTCTAGAATTTTTAATAGCGCCTGCTGTACCCCTTCTCCAGAAACATCGCGAGTGATTGACGGGTTTTCATCTTTTCGACATATTTTGTCAATTTCGTCGATATAGATGATGCCCTGTTGGCATTTTTCAATATCACCACCAGCGGCTTGCAAAAGCTTGAGGATGATATTTTCGACGTCCTCACCCACGTAACCAGCCTCAGTTAGGGTAGTAGCATCAACAATAGTGAATGGGACAGAAAGCAAGCGGGCTAGGGTTTGAGCGAGGAGTGTTTTCCCGGTGCCGGTGGGGCCTATCAACAAAATATTAGACTTCGTTAATTCTGTATCGCGACGGGTTTTCGATTGTTTCTGTATCGCAACGCGCTTGTAGTGGTTATAAACGGCTACGGCGAGTTTCTTTTTTGTAGCCTCCTGACCTATAACGTATTGATCGAGGAAGCTCTTAATTTCAGATGGGATCGGTAGGTTGGTAATCGGGCCACTCTTGACCTCGACACTGCTGTCATCCTTGATGATGTCGTTACATACTTCGACGCACTCATCACAGATAAAAACAGTAGGTCCCGCGATAAGCTTTCGAACATCGTTCTGATCTTTCTTGCAGAACGAGCAACTGAGACTTTCGCTTTCTGGACTCTTCTTAGTCATTGGCCATGCGAATCCGGAAGCCTATGGGCGCTCACGGATTACATCATCAATGATACCGTATTCTCGTCCTTGCTCAGCACTCATGATGTAATCACGGTCTGTGTCTTGAGTGATTCTTTCGAGTGATTGATTCGTGTGGTTAGACAAAATCTCGTTTAGCCGTTCTCGAGTTCGAACAATTTCTTTTGCATGGATATCTATGTCACTTGCTTGTCCACCCAGTCCCGTCATTAGCGGTTGGTGAATGACTATTCTTGAGTTGGGTAAAGAAAACCGTTTGCCATTGGATCCCGCAGCGAGCAGAACAGCTGCCATGGATGCAGCTTGTCCAAGGCACGTTGTCTGGACGTCCGGCTTAATAAATTGCATTGTGTCGTAGATAGCGAGACCGGCTGATATAACGCCACCTGGGCTATTGATGTAAAGCATGATGTCCCGGTCTGGATCCTCGGCTTCGAGAAACAACATTTGTGCTATGACAAGATTGGCGAGGTTGTCGTCAATGCCAGAGCCGATAAAGATGATGCCATCCTTGAGGAGTCGCGAGTATATGTCGTATGCGCGCTCGCCACGGTTGGTTTGTTCGACTACCATCGGGACAAGTTGGGAAGTTGATTTAGGCATGCTAGTACTCATTATCTAAACTAGGAAATTGGTGGAGCGCTCCACACATGATGGCGGTCACGGCCAAACGTTACGCCTCAACGATCGTAGCACGCGATAATAGTAAGTCAATCGCCTTCTCCCGTTTTAATCCACTCGAAAGCCGATCGAACCCGCCTTCTTTCTCGACTAATGCTTTTACGGCCGATGCGGTTCGACCAGTAGCCTCGGCCTGTCGACTTAATTCTTGCTCTATATCGTCATCGGAGACTTCGATGGATTCACGTGCGGCAATTGCGTCTAGTACGAGTGTGCTCCGAACGGTACCAATGGAAGCCTCTCGCTGTTGCTCCCGAAACGCGTCCCAGTCGACGTTCGCTTGTCTTGGATCAATTCGTTGACCGAGCATATGACGGGCGAGCTGTTCAACACGCCGCTCAACTTCGTGAGTGACGAGTGCTTCAGGGACTTCACTTGTCACCCGGCCAGCTAGCTGTCTAAGGAGGTCGTTTCGAATTTCCTGTTTCGTGTCGTATTCTGCTTGAGCGTTAAGATTTTTCTCCACGTCTACGCGAAGCTCATCAAGATTTTTGTATTCGCCCGTTTGTTTTGCAAAATCGTCATTCAGTGTCGGGACTATACGTTGCTGTAACGCCATTACCTCGATGTCGTACTCGGCATTTCCACCTGCAAGAGAAGCGATGTTGTAATCATCTGGAAAGGAAACGTTGAATGTATGTTTTGCCCCGATTGTGAGGCCTATTAGTTCATCGTCAAATCCTGGGGGGTTGACTTCGTTGCCAATCTCAACAGAAACATCTTGATGTTGCTCTGGCTCCCCAACTAATGCATCAGGACTCTCGTCATTCGGCTTTGTAACTAGCTTTCGCTCCAGGTTCAGTGTCACCGTATCACCATGTCTAACGGCCCGGTCATTAATGGGCTCAAGCCGTGCAGATTGTTCACGAAGTCGTTCCATCGCTTTGTTGATCGCATCTTCATCAATAGTTATAGGTGTCTGTCGCAAGGTGAAGGCATCGTAACTTCCGGGGTCTACCGTTGGCATAGTCTCAAAGCTTGCTCGAAAAGTCAGCGGCTTACCCTCGTTGACTTCGACGTCTAGTATTTCCGGCGTAGCCACTGGTGTTAGCCCTTCCGTCGACATTGCTTTATCGACAGCATCCGGGATTAGCTCTTGGGCAATATCTTGCAGGATCTGTTCGATATATCTCGAACGAATAACGTGTGCGGGGACTTTACCCGGTCGAAATCCTGAAATTTTAGCTGAGCGACTGTATCGTTTTGACAGCCGATCAATAGCTTCGTCGACGATTGTCGTCGGGAGTTCGATATTTAATTCCTTGCGGCACTCGCTGATGTTTATTAGTTCAGTCTTCATTGTCGATTAATGATGTTCTGACTCGGCAAAGTTGCTGTTTATCTGTTCGTCGAGTTAAAGATCTTCGTTAAGCGTCCTTCGCTTTTGAATCAATGGTGCGAAAGGGGGGACTCGAACCCCCATAGCCTTGCGGCTACCGGATCCTAAATCCGGCGCGTCTGCCAGTTCCGCCACTTTCGCATCGATGTCAGTTCTACGTCAATTAAACCTACTATTCATTCAAGGTCTGCGCCTAAGTATAGCGGGCTGCGAATTTATCGTTGGTTTAGGCCGTCGGCATCGACATTCTGGTACTATCAAGTGTGGCGTCAAATAACGCGGTTGTTGACCGCCAACAGGTGATCCGGAAGTATCAAGAGATTAGGGGCCGTACGAATCGCTTATTCTCGCTGTTGCATCCCGATGCCTACTATGCCAACCCCATTCCACTACGTCATCCAGCGGTCTTTTACGAAGGCCATATTCCAGCGTTTGCGGTCAATTCATTCCTTAAGAAAGGTCTCGGCCATAGCGGTCTAGATGAGGCGCTTGAACGCCTTTTCGCTCGCGGTATCGATCCCAGCGAGCGGGATGCAGAGACGAGAATGGGGACTCAACTGTGGCCTAGTCGAGAGACCGTGCATAACTATGTTCAGAACGTTGACAATGAAATCCTCAGAATTTTGGAGACAGGCACTATAGAGAGCGACACGAATCCGGTGCTTTATCGTGGACAGGGTGTGTTTACGATGCTCGAACACGAAGTGATGCATCAAGAAACCATGTTGTACATGTGGCATCGTTTTGAACCGGATCAGAAGTTTAAAGATGTTGATTGCGAACTGGTCGGTGTCAACAAGCAATCATGTGTGTCGGATTCAATGGTTCGCATACCAGCTGGCTTCGCGACGTTAGGGGCGGAATTCGATGATATTCCGTTTGGCTGGGACAATGAGTTTCCAGTTTATCGTGTTGATGTGCCGGCTTTTGAAATCGATGTTTACAACGTTACGAATGCAGAGTTTCTGTGTTTCGTTGAGTCGGGCGGTTACGACGATCCTCACCTCTGGCAGGCTGAAGCGTGGGAGAGACGTGTCAGAGCGGAGCGTGCCCATCCGTTGTTTTGGGAGGAACGCGATGGCGCGTGGGTTTGGAGAGGGATGTTTCAAAGAGTGCCATTGCCGCTGGCTTGGCCCGTTTATGTGAGTCATGACGAGGCGTCTGCGTTCGCGAAATGGAAAGGGCTGCGCTTGCCGACGGAATCAGAATTTCACCGGGCAGCTTACGGATCGCCAGATGGAACCGAGCGTTCTTATCCATGGGGAGAAGAGGACCCCAGTCAACAGCGGGGTAACTTTGATTTTTATCATTGGGACCCGGTGCCGGTAGGTTCGTACCCAAAAGGTGCGAGTGCGTGGGGAATTTATGACCTCGTCGGGAACGGGTGGGAGTGGACGTCCACTGTTTTTGGTGGGTTTCCCGGTTTTCAAGCGATGGCGTCATATCCTGAGTATTCAGCAGATTTTTTTGATGGCGAGCACTTTGTGGCTAAAGGTGCCTCACCTGGTACAGGAATCGAACTGATACGGCGGAGTTTTCGTAATTGGTTTAGGCCTGGGTATCCCTATCCGTACGCGACGTTCCGCTGTGTACGGGATGTCGGATAGAACCGATGAGTCTTTCGTTAAACGCGATTCAGCCTATACATTTTGACGACTCTTTTGCAGAGGATGTAGTTGCAGGCTTAACGAGTGAGCCGAAGAAATTGCTATCAAAATACCACTACGACACATTGGGTTCGAAGCTATTTGATTCGATTTGTGAATTGCCGTGGTACACCATTACGAGAGGGGAGTGCGCACTCTTAGAGCGCATAAAGAGCAGTGTTACCGACAGGCTGCGTGACCCCGTCATTCTTGCTGAATTAGGACCTGGCAACGGAGACAAGATCTCTATTTTAGCGAAGGCGCTTGATGCTGAATGTCGTCAGACGGCAATTCACCTTATTGATGTTTCTGAGGGGGCACTTGATTCGGCCAGTCGAACGTTGGAGTCCTATTCATCCATCGAAGTTCGTAAACACAAGGCTTCTTATATTGACGGACTGCGGAACGTGATCGATGTTGTCGAACCGAGCGAGTCATTGACGTTATTGTTTTTGGGATCAAATATCGGAAACCTTGATCCACGGGAAGCCGAGCGATTTTTGGTCGAGATACGATCACTACTGCGTGTCGGGGACAAGTTTCTGGTAGGCACAGATTTGATCAAGCCGGTGGAACAATTACTTCTTGCCTATGACGATCCGCTAGGTGTTACTAGCGCGTTTAATAGAAATCTGTTGGCTCGAATCAATCGAGAACTTGAGGGTGACTTTGAGGTGGACCAATACGATTTCCAGGTAAAATGGAATTCTAGAAACTCAAGGATTGAGTCTTATTTAGTAAGTCGGCGCGATCAGACGGTGTGTATATCGGCAGTCAATTGTTGCGTGCGGTTTGTTAAGGGTGAGGCTATTTGGACGGAGAGTTCTCACAAGTACGAATCAGCAGAAGTAGCCGAGATGGGGCGCGTTGCTGGTTTCGAGTGTCAAGAGCAATGGGTCGAGCCAACTTCTGAATTTATGATCACGTGTTTTGGAGTGAGATGACTCTAGGAGCCAACAAAACGGCCGACGCTGGTCTTAGATTTTTACTTGCAGGTGCCAGTGTGGTTGTGATCATTGCCGGCCTTCGTGCCGCGACGCCCATAATTCTGCCATTTTTGATTGCTGTCTTCTTGGCGATTGTTAACGTTCCATTGATGAACTGGCTCGTGCGACAGCGGGTTCCCAAACTTGTGGCCGTTGCCCTAACAGTGTTAATGGCAGTGTCGATTGTAGGGGGGCTTGTTGCGCTAATGGCTGCGTCCCTGAATCAGTTTTCTGTTGTCGCCCCTACGTACCAGGCTCAATTTCAGCAGCTGGCAGTCTCCATTGTAGGAATCGCTGACCGGTACGGTTTGCCGGCTGACCAGTGGACTTCCGTTATTGCACCTTCAGGACTTTTCGACTTGATGGGAGGGGTGGTCGGCAATACGTTAAGCGCTGTGGGTGGGTTTTTGTCGAACAGTTTTCTCGTTTTGCTGACAGTTGTGTTCATACTGTTCGAAGCGGCCGGCTTTGGCACGAAATTGAAAGCGGCGTTTGGTGGTGACCGTGATCCATTTAGTCCAATTGCACGGATGATATCGCAGGTTCAAAGTTACCTTGTCGCGAAGACGGCGATTAGTGCAACGACTGGTTTAGTTATTGGCACTTGGGTTGCTGTAATGGGGCTTGATTTCCCATTACTTTGGGGTGTCCTCGCCTTCATGTTTAATTTTATCCCCACACTTGGTTCAATTCTGGCTGCCATTCCTGCGGTTGTGTTAGCTGTTATTCAACCAGACCTCGGTCCGATCGCTGCCGCTGTGATTGCGGGTGGCTATCTTGCGGTGAATCTTGTTTTTGGAAGCTTTCTTGAGCCGATGCTAATGGGTCGTCATCTTGGACTATCAACTCTCGTAGTTTTTATGTCACTGGTATTTTGGGGGTGGGTCTGGGGACCGGTCGGGATGCTCTTTTCTGTGCCCTTAACGATGGCTGTTAAAATTGCGCTGGAGAATACGAACGAATTTCGTTGGGTGGCGGTTATGCTTGAGGCTCATCCCTCTGTTTCGCATGACGTCTAGGTTATGTGTTCGGTGTTGTGACACGCGCTAACCTAGCTGATGTTTGAAATCTTGTCTGGGTTCTTGGCCCGTAGTGATTTAAGCGCCTCAAGATGTTCAGCGTAATCCGATTTGGTTTGAATGAATTCCTTATGCGTTAGACCGAGTTCGTTTGAGATCTGGCGTATTTGGGTTTCTTCATCCACCGTGATTGACCTGTCTGCTGCAGAAACTGCAAACACGCACTCGAGAAGTTCTCGGCGTTGCTCAGGGGTAGACATTTCGCGAAAGCTTTGTGTAATTGCATAGTTCGCGGTACCACCAAAAATACGCACCTGTCCGCTCGCTATATCAATTACGAGTGCTGCCTGTTCGCTTGGGATGTGACCGAGCGCTTGCACGATATTCTGCATTTTTTGTGTCTCATCTTTACTGACATGGGAGTCAGCATGTGCCGCACGACCCAGAATATAAGCGAACGTTGCAAGGTAGAGTGCACGGTCATCAGGTATCGCATCAAGTTCATTGGCGATGCGCTGTACAGTGCCATCCACGTCATCTTGAGTCACAGTGCTATCGCCAGTGCTGTCGACGTGTTGTATTCCAAGGAATTTCAGTATTGACATGTGTTTAACTGATACGTCGTATTAAAGACTTTTACCGTTCGTGTAACGCGCTAGAAGCCAACTCGTTGACTAGAGACGTGGCGACGTCACTGGGAGATTCTCCGTCCTCGTCAACGCGAAGATTTAGCTCTCGCATGCGTGTGATGTCGATTGCTCCTTCGAGTCGTGTCAGTGACGTTACGATATCAGGGGATTCGTCGGCAAATTGTTCACTTACTAGAATAAGGGCGTCGTACGGCGGAATTGCATTGCGATCGTCATTGAGTACGGCTAGGTCGTACGCGGCAATGCGGCCATCAGATGAAAACGCGCTGATTACGTCGACCGCTCTCGTAGCGATAGCGTCATACATTAAAGTTGAATCCATCGTGCGCTGGTCGACAAAGTTGAGGCCATACTGGTTTTGAATAGCCACCCACTCTGGACGGGCGAAGAATTCGTAGTCGCCTCCAATGGTCAGTGAGGGGGCGTAGCGGACGAGGTCACTGATGCTGTTGAGATTTAGTCGCTGAGCATCACTGGTTCGCATTGCGAGCGCGTAGGCGTTTTCAAATCCCAATGAAGCTGCAACCGAAATATTGTGTCGGTCTCGCAAAAAACTTCTGACGCCATCGAGTGTATCAGCGCGATTCATTTGAATGTTGCTCTGTTCCATTTCGTTAGCCCACAGGGTGCCAGTGTAGTCAACGTATATATCAATCTCATTGGAGTCGAGCGCGTCAAATGCAACGATTGAGCCCAGAGATTGCACTAGCTCCGTGCTACGGTTCGTTTCACGTTCGATCCATTGCGCAATGGTTTGACTCAGAATGTATTGCTCAGTGAACGTTTTTGAGCCGATAACGACGGGCCGTTCTTGGTTTGCAGTTCGAGGTGCAGTAAGGGTTAGCGTGGCGTAGCCGTACAGAATAACAAGGACCGTTAATGCCGCGACGGTTCGTCCCCGTTGCTTGTGTACGAGTCCATTTTCCAGTTGTCGGACGAGACTATCGAGAAGAAGGGCGAGGCCCGCTGCTGCCACACAGCCAACAAGAATGGAGATGTAGTTGCGTGTTTGCAGTCCACTAAAAATATAGTTTCCAAGGCTGGTTGCTCCTACGGGTGTCGATAACGTTGCAATACCGACAATCCAAACAGTTGCTGTCCGAACGCCAGCGACGATCACGGGCATGGCCAACGGCAACTCGACCAGAACGAGCTGCTGGTTTCTTGTCATCCCGACTCCGCGGGCCGCCTCCTTAATTGAAGGTTCTACGCCGGCGATACCGGTGACCGTGTTGCGAAGCACCGGGAGTAGGCCGTAGAGCGTTAGTCCGAGGAATGCTGGTAGAAAACCGATGCTTTGGAATCCAAGTGATGCAAGTACCGGTACCATAACGGCCAGTAACGCCAAACTCGGGACCGTTTGAATGACGCTGGCCAGAGCGAGTGTCGGTTGCTCGAGCCAATGCGATCGAGTCGCAGCAATGCCTAGCGGAATACTGACGGCCGTGCTGACGAGTAAGGCTAGCAGCGAGAGCTGTAGATGGGCAGTGAGGTAGTTCGGCAGTAGCGCGAGTTGTTCAGCCATTTGGTTGGTCAGCCAGATTTTTGTCCCTGTTTGAAGACAGCGCCTCAACTCGAGCTGCTTGTCGCCGCGGTGAATTCATTAATTCTCGGACATAGTTATTAGCTGGATTAGCAACAAGTTCACTTGGTGATGCGAGTTGTAGCAACCGCCCGTGATGCATCACTCCAATACGATCTCCTAGGGTTATTGCTTCACCGATATCATGGGTGACGAATATTGAAGTAAGGGAAAGGGTTTTCCGAATTCGTAGATATGAGTCCTGTAGACGTTCACGGGTTATTTGATCGAGGGCTCCGAACGGTTCGTCGAGAAGCATCACGTCAGGGTGTGCGGCAAGAGCCCTGGCGACTCCGACGCGCTGTTGTTGGCCACCGGAGAGTTCGTGTGGTTGCCGTTCTAAAAGAGATTTCTCAAGATCCAGAAGGCTAAGTAATTCTTCAATTCGAGCGAGAATGCGGTTTGGTGACCACTTAAGCAGTTTCGGTGTTACGCCAATGTTTTCGCTGACTGTCATGTGAGGAAACAAGCCCACTTGTTGAAAAACGTAACCAATACGTCGTCTGAGCTCGTGAGGTGGCACTTGCGTTGTATTCGTTCCGTCGAGCCAGACCTCTCCGTCCGTCGGTTCGATTAGGCGGTTAAGCATTTTGAGTGTGGTCGTTTTTCCGGAGCCAGACCCGCCAAGAAGCACAACGGTCTCACCGACGTGCACGGACAGTGTGACGTCGTTGACAGCAGTTTTGTCTCGATAGCGTTTAGTGAGGTGTTCGGCCTGGATCATCGTTGGTAGCGCGGACGGGATGGCCAGCAGCCGCCCATGCGAGGTTGATTGTGGTCACGGACGGCCACAGTCTAACGACAGGGTTTCACAACATTAAAAAACTGACGTGTCGAATCGAAGTAGCTTCTATACCCCTGAAAGATGCTGCACCACGCCAGTACTGTCACCTAACGTTTCCGTTGGCACGCCCAGTTTCTCTAGCATGGCCAGCTGCAAGTTTGTGAGAGGCGTCTCTTCCTTCACGCGAAGATGGCGACCACCTTTGAGCTGTCCGGCGGCTCCCCCGGCGAGTAGCACCGGTAAGTTGACATGGAGATGCTGGTTGCTGTCACTGATGCCAGAGCCATACTGGATCATGACATGGTCAAGGAGAGTGCCGTCACCGTCTGGAGTAGCGGCTAGCTTCTCCATGAAGTACGCGAGCTGCTCAATGTGATGGTGATTAACCTTTGCGAGTTTCGCAATATTTTCGGGATCGTTCCGGTGATGCGAAAGCCCATGATGCGGGTCGGGAATCCCAAGCTCGGGATAAGTGCGCGGACTGACCTCGCGACCCATCATGAATGTAATAATTCTTGTCATGTCTGCTTGAAAGGCGATGACCTGCAAATCGAACATCAGACGCGAGTGGTCCTTAAACGTGTCTGGAATACCACCAGTGGGACGATCAAGCTCGGGAAGTTCCCTATCGCTCTGGGATTCGGCAATTTGGATGCGGCGTTCGATATCACGGATAGCCTCAAGATATTGCGACACCTTCATCCGATCACCTTGACCGAGGTTTCGACCGAAATCTGCGACTTCATGAACAAGTGAATCTAAAATACTGCGGTCTTCCTTGATACGTGCCAGGCGAGCTTCCGGAGTCGTGTTGTCAGTATCACCAAACAGGCGCTCGAAGACGGCCCGCGGTTGGTTCTCCATGGGAAGCGGCGTTGTAGGGTTTCGCCACGACAGCGTATTGGCATAGGCACAGCTCCACCCTTGCTCACAAGCGCCAACAAGTTCGTTCGGATCTAGTGCGAGTTCTAGCGAGGTCAGGATGGTTTCGTTTCCTATTACCTGTGCCGCAATTTGGTCCATCGACGTCCCGCATCTGATGTCCGGGCCATCGGTTTTCTTGGGATGCACACCCGTTAGGAAAGTTGCGGCGGCTCTTACGTGATCACCGGTTCCCTCTCCTGCAAGCGGAAACGCAGGTGCGTCTGCCAGTCCACTTACGAGTAACATCTTGTCCTTGAACGGCGTAAGTGGTTCGAGTGTCATCGGTAGGTCGCCGAGGGCACCTTCCGTGCTCGGAGTCCAGTCCGCCATGACCATACCGTTGGGGACGTATCCGGTGAAAAACCTTTGGATCGGCTTTGCTGCAGAGTTACGCACGGCCGCAAAAGCTGGCACCATGCTGTCGAGCAACGGTAACGCTAACGTGGCGCCAACGCCACGGAGAAACGTTCGACGGGGTAGATTCTTCTTTGTAATGATCATGGCTCTGCTGATCTCCTCATCTGGAACGGCGTACTCTGAACGACCCCTGCTATAAGGGCTGACCAACGATACTCCTCCTGGGCCGCATAGTCCACAATTTCACGCACAGCTGGACCGTCGAAGGATTCAACACCACGACCGACTGCGTAAGTAAGCAGCTTCTCCGCTACGGTCGTGACAAAGTTTTCGCCACGGCTGACGAACGCTTCCCGAAGGGTTGTCGGGCCATTAACTGGTGTTCCGTCACTTAAGACTCCGCTGGCATCGATAGGTGTGCCGGCTTCACTGACGCTTCTCCAGCGGCCGATACCATCGAAATTTTCCAGCGCAAATCCAAGTGGATCCATCACCTTGTGGCAACTTGCGCACACCGGGTTTGCTCGGTGCTGTTCCAGGCGGTCACGAACGGATCGTGCGCCGAGGCCTCCTTCGTCATTTTCTTCAAGCGCTGGCACATCTGGTGGCGGTGGTGGGGGCGGGGTGCCAAGAACATTTTCCAGAAGCCATTTACCGCGAACAACTGGCGATGTGCGATGTGCGTAGGATGTGACTGTTAGCAGACTACCTTTGCCAAGGAGTCCGTGTCGCATTTCCTGTCCTTCACCTAAGGCGACACGGCGAAAGTGGTTGCCGTAGATATTGGGCATTCCGTAGTGTCGTGCGAGGCGCTCATTGACGAACGTGTAGTCCGCGGTCATCAATTCCAGAATGCCGCGGTCTTCCTGTATTTGGCTTTCCAGAAACAACTTCATTTCTTCAGCCATCGCTCGACGTAAATTGGCGTCAAAATCAGGGAAAGCCTTCGTATCCGGCGTAATGAAATCGATATTTCTCATGTAGAGCCACTGGCCGCCGAAGTTGTCGATAAGCGTTCGGGAGCGGGGGTCGCTGAGCATGCGCCGAACCTGTCCCGCCAAAACAGTCGAGTCACGCAATTCTCCACGCTCCGCAACGTCGAGTAACTCGTCATCTGGGATGCTGCTCCACAAAAAGAATGACAGCCGTGATGCAAGCTCGAAGTCGCTTATCGGGTATGCCTCGCCGGGGGATACATCTGACGGGTCCGTTTCTCGCCTGAAAAGAAAGTCCGGGCTGACTAAGATACGTCTCAGTGCCATTTCGATGCCTGAATCGAAGTCCTTCCCTTCTCGTCCAGACTCAAAAAATCCAAGTAGCATGGAGACGTCAGCGTCGGTCACTGGTCGTCTAAAAGCACGTCTCGCCAAGGCCGAGACGATCTGTTCCGCACACTCTGTTTCGTTTGTTTCCGTTTCGGGTCGACAGGTAAAGATGCGTTGTCGGCTGGGCGTGTCGCCTCGTCCGGTGACCTGGTATGGGCCACGGAGTTCGACGCTGGCTATGCCAGGCGGAATTGTTGAATCGCCGGCATACTCATAGCTCGACACGCGGTAGAACGGTCGTTGCATACCTTCGAGCACGGTGCCTTTGTCGATGAACGAAACGGCAAGTGTTCCCGGTCCAGCTTTTGCAGTGAAACTAATTTCTTGACCGTCGTCAGGGACGTTTCGAAGGTCTAGACGTCCTCCTCCACGGCCAGACTCTAGAAGACGGTCAGGTCCCCCAACCGTGACCGACTCCACCAAAGTGCCATCCAAGCGAACTTCCAGTGTGTGGGGCTCTGTCAGTCCTCTTATGCGACCGTCATACGTACGAAGGAAAAATATTTTCGCGACGTACTCGCCATCGACCGGAAAGTTGTGACGGGCGGCTAGTCCGGCGCGGGAGCCAAAGGGAAGCTCGTCACTCACGCGTCTGTCTTGACGCAGAGTTTTATCAACCTCAAACACTTCCGTCGTCGGCTGGATGGATGGGTCGCCGACCGCGAGTAAGCTGACTTTTCGCGCCGCTCCAAGATAGCGCTCGGTCAGCATGGGAGAAACCGACAACACGTCAGCGATATTGTCAAATCCGAACCCAGAGTCATCGGAAGGCAGTAGGGCTTGTCCGCTAATTTCGAGGTCCAGTAAATCGCGAATCGCGTTTGCGTATTCGGCTCGATTCAATCGGTGCACGGCGTGACGGCGTCCTGGGTTTGGACGTCTTTCTGCAACTTGGTCAATTTGGTCTGCGATCCACGCGGTCAGCGAAATGTATGTGCCTTCATCAGGACGAGGTCGGTCTTGGGGAGGCATTGCCCGTGTTCGAAGTTTTCGAACGACCTTCTCCCAAATTTCGGTTTCCTCCGTGTCGACTCCCACCTGTGACAGGTCAAGATGTTGCAAGGACACGCCTGCAGTAAGTGTTCGGTCGTTGTGACAGCCAACGCAATAGCGATTGAGGAGTTGTCGGTACTCTGTTGCCGGCGTTTGTGCTTCGGCAGTTTGGGCCACGACCACAGCAGACAGTGAACTGCCGAGTATCGCGACGGTAGTAACAACCCGAATCAAAGATATGGTCTGAACCATTGTGTTGTCACCAAGAACATTGCGCCCGTTTTATACGGGACGACACGCTTGTAAATCGTTCTATAACACTGCATTATTATGATGCTACTTGAGAGGTGTCAAGGACGATGATGGCTTTAAATAAACTTGGTTATGTCTTGTTTGCTGTGGGTCTCGTTTTTTGTCTTGGTCAACCCGTCACGGTCGTGGCGGTGGCTCCTAGTTCAGCTATAGAACTCATAGACGCCGTTAGGACGGACGATCGTGTCCGTGTCGAGCGCTTGGTGAGTGATGGAGTTGATGTGAGTGCTCCTCAAGGCGATGGTGCTACAGCTCTTCACTGGTCGGTGCACCGGGATAACCTAGAGTTGACAAGTGTGTTGCTTGATGCTGGGGCTGACGTCAATGCGGCTGATGACCACGGTGTGACTCCGTTGGCCTTAGCTTGTCTTAATGGGAGTGACGTCTTGGTTGAGCGGCTTCTTGCGGCGGGGGCAGATGCCAAGGCAGCACGCACGACTGGTGAAACCGTGTTGATGACAGCCGCTCGGGTCGGAAACCTTGACGTCGTGCGACGGTTGTTGGCTGCCGGTGCGGACCCCACGGCGACTGAATCCTCCCGTGGTCAGACAGCGTTGATGTGGGCTGTTGCTGAAAACCAGACTGCTGTAGCCAGGGTGATTCTTGAGACTGGCGGTGGTGCGACGACTCGAACGATGAATGGATTTTCACCGTTACTGTTTGCCGCGCAGCAGGGTAACGTCGAGATTGCGAGAATGTTACTTTCGGCCGGAGCTACTGTTGACGAATTTGCCCCGGACGGGATTGGTGGCGACACGAATGCACAGGTGCTTTTTCGGGAAGACACCGAGGCGTCGACCCTGATTGTTGCAATTGACAGCGGGCATGCCGAAATGGCGCGTTTTCTGATTGATAGCGGTGCCGACGTGAACCAAAGTGGCGCTGGTCGAACTCCGTTACACTCGGCTGTGCAACGGGAAATGCCTGATGTCGTGACGGCCCTGTTGGAGGCTGGTGCTGAGCCAAACGTGCGTCTCGAGAAGAGGATGCCGTACTTGTCTCGGAGTATTACCCAAGATAACGGACTGACACCAACAACTAACGGTGCGACGCCATTTTTGCTCGCTGCCAGTTACGGCAATCTGGACATTATGCGCTCGCTGATTGATGCTGGAGCCGACCCGTTCGCAAAAACCGATGACAACACAACGGCTCTCATGCTTGCTGCTGGAATAGATTACGTTGAAGGGCAGGACAAGTATGGACATCGTTCGTACCCAGCTTTTCTGCCGATGATTCAAGAGCGGGCGTTAGAGGCGACCAAGTTGTGTCTTGAGCTGGGTTTGGAGATCAATGCCGCCAACGACATGGGCCAGACGGCACTCTTTGGTGCAGTCTACATGGGGGGCACGGTTATCGCGCCGTACCTGGTGGAGCAGGGAGCGGAGATGGATGTTGTGAACCTGCGTGGACAAACCCCGTGGATGGTAGGCGCTCAGGGAGAGTACCGTTCAGGCTCGTTCTATACGCATGAGGAAACCGCCGAAGTTTTGGAGGCGTTGGGTGCTGACGTTACGCTCGGGTTTGATTTGGGTCGGGATTTTGCGGATCAACTCGAAGAGGCAGGTGTGGTCCGATAGCTTGATCGCCCTGCGCAACTTGTTTTTGAGGGCCGATATGACGAGTCGAAATTTTGTTGGTAGGTCCATCTCCGTACTCGTCGTTATGGCAGTGACTCTGGCAGTCACTGTGCTGGCGCAGCAAACTGACAACTCTCATCGGGAAATGCTCGCACGTGCAGAGGCGGCAGAGTTGGATACGGAATATGTTGCGCCCCCTGGCGATCCCCTTTCTCATCATATTTCCGGGTTTGCAAAGACGTTATGTTCCGCGGTGTTTGTTACAGGGCTCGAGCCCGACTTTGCGGCCGAGAGTGTGGGATTTTTTAGTGGCCCATATGAGCACCGCCGGCATATCACTGCTCGGGATATCGACCGTGATGGTCGGCGCGTGCATCTGACGTTGCCGAACGGGGTAGTGCGAACCGCCAAACTCAACGGTGACCATGGCTGTGTGACGTTGCCTGTGGGAGAGGAGGACGTGTTTTTTGATCCGGTTGATATTAAAACGACTTTGCCGGATGCGGCGACCACACCATGGCCGATGGGAGATCGTCTGTCTACTGAACCGTTACCTTCGGAATTGGACATGGACCTTATCGGTCGAGCTGTTGACCAAGCGTTTGAACCGGATACCGGCCTAACAGCTGCGTTTGTGGTGACACACAAAGGTCGGATTGTGGGCGAGCGCTATGGTGACGGTCTTACGATGCATACTCCGCTTGAAAGTTGGTCGATGGGTAAGAGCTTGACGGCTACGCTGATGGGAGTGTTGATTCAGCAAGGTGTCTATGAGTTATATCAGCCGGCGCCGGTGCCTGAATGGCAGAGTGCTGGTGACCCGCGAGCAGGCATTCGCATCGCCGACATATTGAGAATGTCCAGTGGGCTTCGTTTTCGTGGTGTCGGAGATCCTGATCTCGATCCTGCGCTTGGTTACCCGGACCACTTGTATGTCTACACGGGCAGCGTGAATTCGTTTGAGTGGGCGGCCACGCGGCCTCAGCAGTGGCCACCAAACACGATCGGTCGGTATCGGAATTCTGACCCCGTTCTTACTAATTATCTCGTGCGTTTGGGTGTTGAAGGGCGTGGCGACGACTATCTGAGCTTTCCGCAACGCGAGCTGTTTGACCGCATCGGCATCCGTGGAATGGTGCTCGAAACCGACCCTTACGGCAATTACTTACTTCAGGGCTATGAACTTGCACCGGCCCGTGATTGGGCCCGCCTGGGAAATTTGTATCTCCAAGATGGTGTGTGGAATGGTGAGCGCATTTTGCCGGAAGGATATGTGAATTTTGTCAGTACGGTTGCTCCGGCATGGGAGGCAGATGGGCGGCCGATATACGGTGGATTTTTTTGGATAAATGGAACGGGAAGTTTTCCTGTGCCACACGAAGCCTATTACATGGCTGGGGCTGGTGGGCAGACGACGTTGATTATTCCGTCACACGACCTGGTTGTTGTTCGGCAAGGCCATTACCGTGGGGCGAGTGATGGTGGTGACGGTCTTAGTCGTGCGCTGGCAACGTTGATGGAAGCCGTTCCGGCAAGTCAGTAATGAACGACTATTGTCTGGCCTCGGGCGGTGGTCCCATCGGCCTGCCGCCATCCCGGTAGGGCTGATGGCAGGCTTCACAGACCTCGATTAGTGCGTTGCCCGCGTCGAGTACGCCATCGACATCGCGTGCTTCTGCGGCGCTCAGCGCATTTGCACCGGCATCTGCCATCGCGCCGGCTAGTTCCATCCAGAGACCTTCGTCTTGACGTCGGCCGTCCATCATGAATAGATTGCCGGCCTCAGCGAGAATAACGGCTGCATTTTCAACGACCTGCCATTCAGAGTCTGTTTCCGGAGCTTCACTGCCAACATTGAAGATGATGTCTGATGACGGGCTTACCATCGCCCGTTGAATCTGGCCGACAGTGGCTACCGGGGTAACCGAGCGTGTTTGAGCCACGCCGACCGCGAGCACCACAACAAAGAGACTGAGAATTCCAAAACTCGTACGCGCCATAACTTGTGCTCCCTATACAAAATAGGCCATGCATTCGGTGTACTGTAAAGGTTCTTTCGATTATACCGACAACTGTGCTCTCCGAAAGAGGAGGACTTGTGGCGGGAAGTAGAAGACAACGGATGAGGAGAACCCATGAGCCAGACGTATTACCACTCAGAGGACCTAAAAAAGTTTCCCGAGATCAGTAAGAACCGTCCTGAACTCGGAGATAAGTTCTTCGCCTGGTACAGTGCGGTTTTTGAGGATGGCGCACTCTCAGCGCGAGAAAAATCACTCATAGCGTTGGCTGTGGCTCACGCGGTGCAATGTCCCTACTGTATCGATGCCTATAGTACCGACGCCCTTGAAAAAGGTTCTGACCTCGATCAAATGACGGAAGCTGTCCATGTTGCTTCGGCCATTCGAGGTGGAGCCTCGCTGGTTCACGGTGTGCAAATGCGGAGCCATGTTGACAAGCTAGGCATGTAGAACATAATGAGAAAGACCTTGCCATCCCTGCTGTCACGCGACGCGCCCCTCGCGTCTACACGCGAGCAGTTGAGAACACTGCGTCGATTGCCCCTCGCGTCTGAGTTTTCAGACGCACTTGCTGTGAGTGGTTTGCATCCTCTTCGTCCTACGGGTATTGACATCATGCAGATCAATGTGGGGAAGTTGTGCAACCAAACCTGTAGTCATTGCCACGTGGACGCGGGTCCTGACCGGCGTGAGGTTATGACACGCGAGACGATGGCTCAATGTGTGGGGGTTTTAGATCGAACCGCAATTCAGACAGTTGATGTGACGGGAGGGGCGCCAGAGCTGAATCCGAATTTTCGTTGGCTTGTCCGGCAGTGTCGGGCACTTAACCGTCATGTAATTGATCGGTGTAATTTGACGGTGCTTGGTCTGGCGTCACAAGCAGACCTTGCTGATTTTCTCGCTGAGTACCGTGTCGAGGTTGTCTGCTCGTTGCCCCATTACCGCGCCCCTAGTACCGATGCTCAACGTGGTGCGGGTGTGTTCGAGCAATCAATCAAACAGTTACAGCGTTTGAACTCATTGGGGTACGGTGACGATCATTCTGGGCTTCGACTTGTTTTGGTTACCAATCCGGTTGGTGCTTTTCTACCGGCAGGCCAGGCCTCTCTTGAGCAGGAGTGGAAACGAGAACTGGACCGCCGCTATGGCGTCAGGTTTAATGCCCTTTATACGATTACGAATATGCCGATTAGTCGTTTTCTAGAGTGGTTGGTCGGGTCGTCTAACCTTGAGGGATACATGGAGCGTCTTGTAAATAGCTACAACGTGGCGGCGGCTGAGAGTGTGATGTGCCGAAACACGATTTCCATCGGTTGGGACGGTAGGTTGTTTGACTGTGATTTTAATCAGATGCTTGACATTCCAGTTGAATCATCTGGGCCACGGCATATCTCTGACTTCGACCTTGATGCTTTGGAATCGAGGTCCATCGTTGTAGGCCGACATTGTTTTGGGTGTACTGCTGGCTCGGGATCGAGTTGTTCTGGCCGGACCGTTTGATTAGCCGTGGCCTGTTCAAAACGGCGGCGTTGTTACTTAGTTGCTGACTGACTACGTGGCGGAAACGCGGGTAACTTATTTATGTCTCGTGTTAAACATTGTTTTTTCGGTGTTGCATTAGTCGTTGGCGTTGTCACAGCCGTTGTGGCGCAGGACTCGCCGTTTGTCGTTGATCGAGACATGGACGCTTCTCCCTGGACGCATCTTGAGTTTGGAAACCGCCCCGAAAACTTTCAGTTTGCCATTGTGACCGACCGTACCGGAGGGCATCGGCCTGGGGTTTTCCGAAGCGGGATTGAACGTGTCAATTTGTTGCGTCCAGAATTTGTCATGAGTGTTGGTGACCTGATTGAAGGATACAGCACGGATACTGCTGAAATTTCGAGACAGTGGCTTGAATTTGAGCATTTAATCAAGCCATTAGCCATGCCATTTTTTTATGTGGCCGGCAATCATGACGTGAGTAACGAACTTATGACGGAGGCTTGGGAGAGTCGATTCGGGCAAGCCTTCTACCATTTCTTGTATCGCGATGTGCTCTTTCTAATCCTTAATAGTGAGGATGGTTCAAGTGGCAATATCGGACGCGAACAGCAGAGCTACATTCAGAAGGTCGTCGACCGTTATCCAGATGTTCGATGGACACTAGTATTTGTTCATAAACCACTGTGGGAGTTTGAACCGGAGCAGAACGGGTGGTCTGAGATTGAGCAGTTACTGGACGGTCGACGTTTTACGGTGTTTGCAGGTCATCGACATAGGTATCTAAGTGACGTGCGTGATGGTGCGCAATACGTCGTACTCGGGACGATGGGAGCACGAAGCCGAAGGCGGGGTGCCGCGTTTGGAGAATTTGACCACTTTATGTGGGTGACGATGACTGACCAAGGTCCGGTGATGGCTAATTTGGCGCTTGATGGTGTTCACGACTCGCATGTCATGACGCGTCGACACCGGAGCTTGCGTCGGCCAGTGCAGGCTGGTGCCGCAGTCCGGTCCGATGGGGTGGTGCTAGACACCGAGCAGTTTCAAGGCGCCAAGACAGTCCTTCGGTTAACGAATGATGCTGATTTGCCCATGCGGGTGACTCTTAAGGTTAACGAGACGGATGTTTTCGAGCCGTCCTTGACGACGCTTGCGACGACAGTCGGCCCCAACTCGGTCGAGCTAGTAGATTTGTCGATTTCAGCTAAGACTGCCGTGCCAGTATCTGGTCTCCGACCACTCGTAGTTGACTGGACTGTTCGCTACGACCTTGAGGGTGAACTGGACCCCCTCCAGATCCAGGGTGCACATCGGATTGTGATTGATACGCCCCGGATGCTTCCTGTTGCCGAGGGTATTCGTGTCGATGGTGTTTTGGACGCCGACGAGTGGGGCCATTTGGGCCTACTGAACGTTGAACCAGGGCAAGTTCAGGCGCCGACTGGCGGCTGGTTTGGACCCGTTGACGGATCCTTTCGCTATCGCATTTCGCGTGATCGGGGTACGAAGTATCTTCATGTGGCGGTGGATGTTGTCGACGACCGTTTAGTTGTTAGGAGTCGTCGAGGTTTTCCCCGACAAGACGCAGTTCTCGTGCAGTTCGACGGCCGCCCAGCGGATGACCGGCGAACGGGGAAAGGAGCGGATTCGTACAGTCCGTTCGTATTAGCCGTTGTTCCTGGAGAAGATGGTGGTGTGCTGGCAGGTGATATTCCGCCGATGCAGATTCTGGCGGCCGCGCAGCAGACGGAGCAGGGGTATTCAGTCGAAATGGCTATTCCGATTGATACGCTTATCGAACGTGCTGAGGGGCGGCTGGAATCGTTCCGGGTTAATGTCGGTATCAACGACACGGATGGTGGAGTCGCGGATCGGATTTGGTGGAGGCCGGAATGGGGAACGCCAGAGGAAGTAACTGAAGCAGGAGTGTTTCGGTTGCAATAAAAACCGTCGTCCACGCCGTTGTATGCATGGACGGCGGCTTTTAGCAACGAGGCTTACGCGATCATTACTGTTCGTGGAAGCTGGTTGTTCTGCTCGAGAAAAGTTTGTTTAACTTCGAGCTCCTCTGCCGTTGGTTGGACAACACCGTTGACGTCTGTCGCGCGGGATGTAACCGTGTGCTCGCCAGGTGTAGCACCATTCCACGTGTAGTTGAAAAATTTCCAACCGTATTTTTCTCGCATGGTGCCCGGATCTAACGTAGCCGGTTGCCACGACCCGTTGTCGATCTTGACCTCAACCGATTGCAAGGGCGTTCCATCGTGCATGACGACACCGAAAATGTTATGTGCACTTCCGGTACTCGTTACTCTTGCGATGAACGATTTGATGCGCATGGTCGAGATGGCTGTTTCTTTCCACTTCATTTCACCGTTGACCATTTCGCCTTTGAGCGTTCGGTACCAGCGGGCTTGGTACTTGCCCAGGTATTGATCTTTTTGCACATGAATCTCCGACAGGAACTTAACGTTCGGAGCACCATACCAACCGGGTACCAACAAACGGAGTGGTCGCCCTTGATGGGCGGTCAGCGGTTCTCCGTTGAGGGCATACGCTAACAGTGGTTCATCCGAAAGCGCCTGATCGCGTTCAAGGCTCCGACCGTATTGCTGGTCGACGTTGTAGGTCCTGCCTCTAAATTCCACCTCTTCTTCACCGTGGTCGGCGCCAAAAAAGACGAACTCACGGGCATCATCTTGAATGCCGGCTCGTTCAAGTACCGCACGTAGCGGGACTCCAGTCCAACGTCCGTTACTCGACAGTCCGTTCAGGGGCCCCCGATTGCCAGAGCACTCAAATCCAAAAACGAGTTCGCGACTGGGCATGGCACGCAAATCCGCAACCGAGAGTGTCAGAGGATCGTCGACCAACCCAGATACACGGAGACGGTAGGTCGCGGTGTCGACATCGGGATGACCGTAATGTTGTGTTGTAAAAAACTGCCCTGTTGGCGTAATCGGTCCGTCGATATGCCTGACATCAATGATGCGTCGTTCAGCGTCTCGGATTAGATTGATTTCGTCCGGAAGGTCCGTGAACTCCATCAGTGTTTCGCCCTGCGCGAGTGCTGGGATCGCCCACTCCGGTAATCCAACAACACTGAGTCCCGCCATAGCGAGGCTACCTTTGAGAACATCTCGACGCGTGGTTGCGTTTGCCATTAGTTGGCCCCTTTCAAACTCGACGATCGCCGCCGGCAACAAAGCTGTAGCTACAACGCGTATCATAAAGCATAAATTGCATGTGTTGCGATTTTCATAAAGTTACGGGAAGATGCGACGTTCGTCTAAAGAAGGAGATGCGCCATGCAGCTCAGACGTTTTGGTGTTGTGGTTTCCGTGTTTGTCTCTTTACTTTTGGGATGTCTGATTGAACCACCGCATGCACTTGCGCAGGATGGTGACTGGGTGGCACCACGGACCCACGCCGGACATCCTGACTTTCAGGGAATTTGGCTGAATAATGCTGCGATTCCGATGGAACGTCCAGCGGCGTTGGCCGGCCGGTCGCAACTAACGGACGAAGAGGTGGCGGAGTTACAGACTCGAGCGAATCAAATTTTTGAGAATGGTCGAAGTGCATTTACGACACCGGGCGGTGCGTTTGTGGCGGCTCTAGAAGAGGTCGAAACCTACGAAGCCTGGTCAACGAGTAGTTCCATCGGGATGGTTGATGTCGTGGTGACATCGCAGACATCACTGGTTGTCGATCCTCCAAACGGTCGGCTGCCTGCACACACCGCAGCAGCGCAGCGCCGGGAGCTGGCCGTGGCTAACGGCTGGCAGTTTAAAACGGGACCAGAAGACTTCAATAGCATTCATAGATGTATAACGACTGGTGTTCCACGACTGGGAGGCAACTTTGGTGCCGGCCCCTACACGTACTATCAGATTGTTCAGACGCCAGATTACTTTGTGTTTTTGAGTGAGGCTTTTCATGATGCTCGCATCATTCCCCTCGATGGACGTCCGCATGTTGCTGGGAACATTCGGCAGTGGAACGGTGATTCCAGAGGACACTGGGAGGGTGATTCGTTGGTTGTTGAAACGCGAAACTTTTCGATGAATAGCTACTACCGTGGCGCAACCGAGGGGTTACATCTGGTCGAGCGGTTCACGCGAAGCGGTCCAGACTCGATCACCTATGAGATGACCTTTACTGACCCATCCACGTGGTTAGCGCCATGGTCAGCCAAGGTGCCACTTTCGCGTCGGCAGCAGGATTTGTATGAGTTCGCCTGCCATGAGGGGAATGTGTCGATTGTCGGTATGCTTCGGACCGCGCGTTTGGAGGACGGCAGATAGAACTAAAAGGTTGGGCGCGCCACTGGCCAATCCGATCAACCAGTGGCACGCCGCGTTTTTAGTTTTTACTCAGGTTCGGTCGGGTCACTGCCGTCACGTGGGGCGCCCGTGCCTGACGACCCGGCAAACAATCGCGTGCCATCCGGGAAGGTCACATCGCGGCCGTTGGCGCGGAACGCATTGTCGATGGCCTGATATCCCTCAACCAAAACCTCGGTGCCTGGGATTACCGAATCTTTTTTCCATCCGCGGCGGACAAGTGCTCCAGGGGGGCCGGCTTCGATCATCCAGCTTTGGACCGTGCCGTCTTCAGTGGTGACGTCGATATGCATCCACGCGTGTGGATTGATCCACTCCATTTTTGTAATTTTTCCACGAAGTGCGACTGGCTTTGTGGCATCAAACTCGGCGGAGAACGCGTGATGCGCCACCATCGGAGCTATGCCAACCAGCAGAAGTAATGTCACGCTGGTCAAAGTGATTGCTAGTTTCTTACTCATTAGTATTGTCCTCGCTATCGTGAGCCTTCGGCCCGTTCTTTGTCGAGTGCACGCGCGCCACTAAGGATATTGAACATTCCGTAGTTGCCTTCGTGGCAGGCGTATTCGACGACGTCGTATTGCTCGTTATCAAGATTGAAAGTGAAGACGCCAGTCCAGGGTTGTGTCCACACCGTTGGGTCATTAACTGTGAATTGGTACTCCAGCCTATTTTCTGCCGTACGTGTAAATCGCTCAGTCAACTTCATATCCGCGCTTGATCCTCGATAGTTCGTTTTACCGTTGAAATTATTTGTTTCGACGACAAGCGTATTCCCTTCCCAGTGTCCCTGTGGATCCCCGAGGTAGGTCTTGAGGTTTGAGTCAAGTGGGGTCCGGTCTTCCGTTGGAATGACCCGTGTTTCATGAATCATTTCTTTTTGAATTGCCACGAATCCAGGGCCTTGAACAATCTGCAGGCCGTTGTTGTAAATGGATGGCATCATGAGACCGGGTAACCCTCGGGTGATGCACCGCACATACGGCGTGAGATCTTCAGGGCCAGCAGAGCGGTTCTCTGTGTACAACGCTGCGGCACGACTCGCCTCGTCCGCCATGCGCTGCCCGTCGGGTGTTCGCTCAGGAAGGCGCCCGTTTGGTGGGTCGATGATCATGGCTACTTGGGTAGAGGGGGCGTTTTTGTCATAGCCCAACGTGGTGTCTCTCCATTCACGCTCATAGCCCCAAATACTGCCGAGCGTGCCACCTTCACGACGGCCAGCTGCTTCTTCGGCCGTTAGGTTTTCAACGTCCGCGAGATCTAGCGGACGTTCGAGCGGAATACCGTGCGCAGGATTACCCGTCCACACACCTTGCAGGTCCGGTTCGCCCCAAGGTGTTTGCGCCGCATCATAGGGTGTTGAGTCTGCGGTGTTTTCCGCGACGAAGTTTGAGTCAACACCGGCAAAACCAGATTCGACAACAGCGAGCCGTACATTGTCAGGGCCATAGAGAAATGCACGTTGTGCCGATGTTCGTGCATTTTCAGGAACCGTCGGGTCCTGTTGAAATTCGGCACCAGCGCTACGCATCTCGTTCGCCGCATTCCCAAGGTCATCAACGACAAACCCGATATGGTCGATTGCACGACCTTCGGTTGTTGCCGGTATGCCTTCTTCATGCTCCATGGCCAGTAGCCAGACGTCGCCGTATCTCAACCCGTCAAGCTGACCACGTAGACTGTCACGCTCGCCACCGAGCACGCTCTGGTACCACGCGAGTGTTTCGTCAGGGTCCGTTGAACTAAGGTGAATGTGGTGGAAGCCGAGGTAGTCAGAATCTTCAACTAGCTCGATCCGCGTGCCCCAGGGATCAAAAATGAACGCGTACTTGAAAAGCCCTGGTGCTTCCCGGACCATCTCACCGCCTTCAAACCGCTGAAGTCGCACGCCGGACCCACGCGACCCAACGGATTCAAGTTCTTCCATTTTTGCGGTGAGGTCTGGATACGAGAAGCTGATGTGATTCACACCGGTGCCTTGTGTGCTTCCTTGTGTTGCCTGTGGAACGAAGGTCACTTCAACACCGTGACAGTCCGCAGCATCGTCTCGGTCTGCAATCGGTTGGCAATCGAGGTGTTCCTCGTACCAACGAACCGACACCGCCGGAGCAAATGACGTTATGTGGACGTGGTGGTATTCCGCCTCAGCGGCATTGGCCGACGTCGCCGGCATTGCAACCAGTAACGCTGCGACGATTGGTAGCACCAAAGTAACGCGTGGCAAAGTTGTCGTCATGGTGTATTTCCTCATTTAACTCATTCCTTTATCGAGTAGGAACCCTTCGCAAATGACCGTACAGCAAATCCTCGGAATATTCGACGCATTTAAACTCAAGGACGCGAGCGTTGTCTTCAAGGCGACGATAGAGTGGCATACGGATCGTCCATGGGCGCGTGAACACCGTGTCATCGGTGAGCGTTGCCTCGTACATGATCGCGTTTCGTCCCATTGGTGTGTATCTCTCTTCAACACGCAGTGCGGCGCTGGCAAAGTTGCCGGCGCGGTCAAACCAGGCTTCTCCTGTGAATCCCTGTGCGTCGACAACGAGGGTATCACCGTCCCAGCGACCGTGTGATCGACCCATCCAGCTGTCGATGGGTGGCGGTTCGGGGTTGTCCTTATCCATGTGGATGGTGCGACTTGCTTCCGCGAAGCCGTAGACGACTTGAATTTTCTTGTCGCCCTGGATTATCTGAAATGGATAGGGTAAATAGGTCGCGCGAGGCACACCGGGCATGAAGCATTTTGCCTCGGGGTCATTGGCCATCCGGTTCTCAAAATTATCTTGCTTTTGTTGCAGGGCTTCCGGCCGATATGGGATCGATCCGCCCTCGACCACGCCTTGTCCAGGCGGAGTCGCGCCGATGGCTCCTAAGTCTGGATGGCCAGGTCCGGCTGGATGAGGCTCAAGGTCCCAGTGTGCGGTGCCCATCGCCTGCCAGATACCGTTAAGGTCTGGATGACCGTCCCAGGCGCGTGGCGCTTCACCGGTTTGCGCCGATACGGTCCCCGTGGAGAGTACGACCGCCGAGACAACGGCGACCAACAAGTTCTTCATCGTGATACTCCGATTTTTTTCTGGGCGATAAGCCACGTTCACTGGAATCATATCAGCCAGCTATCTCTCGGGTGAAATCGTCGTCGGGCGTGATTCGCCGCCTGGCGTTATGATTTCATGTTCATGGCGCTTTCTTTCAAAAGGGCGGGCGGCTGGTTTTTCTTGAATGTGCTGTTGTTGAGCGTGTCCGCTTGCGCAGAAGAACCGGCGGTAGTTGCTATTGATTTATCGGAAACAGAGGTTCGGCAGCCCAACGTTGTGTGGGTCGTTGCCGACTCGTACGATTCCAAAATCGACGACGTTCTTCGGAGCGGTTCGGGTTCGGTTGAAACAGCAGTACTGTCGCTTCCGACCAACGACGTGGGTTTGCTGCAGTCGACCCTCTTGACGGGTGTTGACGCTGATAAATTGGGGCTGGATGTCGCGGCCGGGTCTTACACGCATCCACCTCTGCCTGGTGTTACGGTGGTTGCGGAGAGCTTGCGGCGCGCAGGCTACTACGCGAGTCGTTCTGGACCTATTTTGCACGTGTTGTCAGAAGTGGCAGCCCATCTAGGCGAGTCCATACGGAGCGGTGGTCGATGGCCAGTGCAACCTGGCATTCTCGGTGCCTGGGATGATGCTGGGGCTGATGCAGACTGGCGAAACCGATTTAAGGATTGGGATTATCCGTGCACCGTCGCTTTCGGTTGTGGCGGGCCGGCTAATTCGAGCGAATATAAATTCTTTTCGTTGTTCACAGTTGCGTCGTCCGGCTCGTCCAACGACCCAGTAGGAATCGCCACGCTGTCGCGAGTACTAGACCAACTTGATGTAGATGGCCTGACTGCAGAGACGGCCGTGTTTGTTGTGAGTGTCGATTCTACCTCTCCACGCGTTACTGTCCGATGGCCGGTGGGACTTCAACCTGCCGTTGGGCTGCCGGAGACAGTCGACGTAGTCGATTTGGCTCCGACAACTTTGGCGCTAGCCGGGCTTCCAGTGCCGGCCCACATGACTGGACAGGCGTTGGTGGAACCGGTTTCGGTGAGATCGCCGTTGGTGTTGTCTGATGCCGACACGCGACATCCAAACGTTAGTGGACAGATGCGAGTGGCTGCCACGCCGGATGCGTATCCAACGGGTGGACTCTTTCACGCGGCACCGCGGGTAGAGCTTTGGTGTGATACGCCAGGGGCTACCATTGTCTACACCACGGAACGGGAGGAGCCGTTTTATTGGCGGCTATACGACGGACCGTTTCGCATGCGTTTTTGGGAGTTACGAGTGCAGTGCGGTCGGCTCGGGTACCGGGATAGCGAAATCATGACGTATGAGTTTGATATTGAGTAGAAAGAGTTGGCGTGTCTTTTGCCAAACTGGGAGGGCGTAATGAATCAGTGGGGTTTGCGAGCGTGTGCGGTGGCCGTATTAGTTGCGTTACTTCCACTAACGACTGTTGGTCAGGAACCCAAGACCGCGTGGGGACACCCGAACCTGCAGGGGGTCTGGACGAGTTCGACCTACACGCCCCTCGAGCGACCGGACAGCCTTGCCGACCAGGCATTTCTGTCTGAGGAGGAGTTGGCGTCGTTAAACGAGTTGCTTACAGGCGAGGGTGTGGACCCGCTGCGGGCTCGGAGCGTTCTCGCAGCTGACTCGGAGGAAGAGCGCGTCGAACGTACGCGGCAAACGCAGGAGAATATTCACTACGACAACTCGGTTTGGCTGCGTGAACAACAACCTCGGCAGTTGACGACAACGCGAACCTCGCTGATCGTTGACCCTCCGGACGGGAAAATCCCTGCACTGCTTTCCACGGCAGAAGAACGGGAGGCAATGCGTCGACAGGCGAGTCGATGGTTGGTTTACAACAATCCATCCCCATCCTATGACAGTCACCAAACACGTACGCTGCAGGAGCGGTGTTTAGTCTGGCGACACGAAGGACCTCCGATGTTGCCGGCTTCCTATAATGACCTGCTGCAGATTTTTCAAACGGAACATTATGTGGTGCTTATGCAAGAGATGCGTGCGAACAAGGTGCGCATCGTTCCTCTCGATGGCCGCCCACACATTTCACCCTCGATTCGGCAGTGGCCCGGTGACTCACGCGGTCGGTGGGAGGGCGATACGCTCGTTGTGGAGACGGTTAACTTTAATGACAAAGTTACGTTCAATGGCGCGAATGTTGGCCTTCGAGTGGTGGAGCGATTTACGCGATTGGACGGCGAAACGATCCGTTATCAATTCACGGTTGAGGACCCGACCACGTGGGTGCAACCGTGGAGTGCCGAGTTTCCACTGATGAAGCGTGACGGCCCACTTTACGAGTATGCCTGCCATGAGGGCAATTACGACATCCGGCACATTCTGGAAGTTGCACGAAACATAGAGCGTGGCGACACCCCGTAAGGCCTGGTCGGAGGCTCGGCCACGCCTACTGGTGAGTAGGATGGTGCTCAGTATGTGGTTTTCCAGAAGATTTTCGTTCTTGCTTGCAACTAAAACCAATCCCGCTGACAATTGATGCCTCTGCGGGCTGAGGCTTCTGAGGGTCCGCGTGATGTAAGGAGAACTTATGCGCCTTCTAACGCTATTGCTCGTGTCACTTCAGATTTTGACAGCGCCGGACCCGGCACAGATGGAGGATGCTCCGGATCTTGGCTACCGTCCGGTACCGCATGGTCTCGAGATTCCGGATGATGTTGAAATGGGTGCGCCGTCGAGTGTTGGTTGGACCTCGACCAACAAGATACTGGTCTTTAATCGTGGGCCTAATCCTTTGATGGAATTTAATCCCGATGGCAGTTTTGTTCGAGCATGGGGACAAGGACAATACGATAGGCCCCACGGCATGCGGATTGACGGTCAAGGGAATATCTGGACGACTGACGTCAACGCCGACACGATCCGTAAAATGAATGCAGCTGGGGACGTACTGCTAACGATTACCCCTGATGATACGCCACTACTTGAGGAACCTACTGACCTGTACATTGGTCTTGAAGAAGAGATTTTTGTACTCGTCGGTCATGGACAGGGTGTACCGCGTGTGTTGAAGTTTGATAGCGCTGGAGAACTCGTGCAGACATGGGGCGGCCCGGGAACTGGACCTAGTCAGTTCGATACCCCACACTCCATCGTGGTTGACAGCGAGGGCTTGGTTTACGTTGCTGATCGCCAGAATCGGCGCGTGCAAATTTTTAACAGTGATGGGGATTACATTAAGGAATGGGCCTACAAGGGGCTGCCATGCGGGCTTTATATAGATGCTGATGGCCAGATGTACATGGTGAGTGGCTTTGCGGGAGAAATTCTCAAACTTGATGAGAATGGCAAAGCTATTGGCGCCAACGGTCAGCCAGGAAAAGGGCTTGGTGAGTTCGGTGAGGCGCACTACATGACTATGACGCCTAACGGGGACATCTACGTTGCTGATACCGTCCATCCGGAGCTGCACAAATACGTCCAGAAGTAGGATTGCACTGTGTGTGGGAAGTCCAGTGGTTCTCGTGTTAGGGGCACCGTCGTTCCGTTAAGCGTGGTGATGGGACTAGTGGTCGGTGTTGCCGGTGGACTCGCCAGTGAGAGCCAGTCAAACGAGTTAGCGCCGTTAGTGTTGGATTGGCAGGACGCTGTGTGGGTGGCGCCGGCCGATCGGCCCGGATTCCCCACGGGGATTCAAAATGCGCCGATCGTGACCGATCCCGAGACCGGGGGACCCACCTATCTTGCGCGGTTTCCAGCGGGTAGCCGCTTTGAGGCGCACTGGCACACTTTCACCGAGACGGTTGTTGTGCTTGCCGGGACCGTTGATATTGTTCTAGATGGCCAGCGCCGTACGGCAGACGAGGGTAGTTACATCATTATTCCGGGTAAAGTGCATCACGAATGGCATGTTCCAGATGATGGCGACGTGGTGCTTTTGGCTCGTCGTGATGGTCCTGCCGACTTTCACTTCGTCGAGCCCTAACACCAGACTTCAGAGTGTGCCGTGGTCGTGCTTACGATAAACGGCGGAGACTGGTAAGTTCTACTCGTTGCCGTGGTAGTGGCGATGATGTTGTTAGGGTCGTCATCTCGTCGGTCATCAGCGTGCTGATTCCGCGCGACCCGCTATTGCACTTTTCGTGATGTGGTATAGGACGTCAGTCCCGCGGCTCTTCCGGCCACTTTAGGGAGAAACAGAGCCAGAGAACTCGATGGTGATTTGAGGACGGACCCTAAGCATGCCGAGCATAACCGTGGGTGGTTCCACGCCGTAGTCGGTCATGTCGAGTCGCACCTCGCCTTCGATCTCGGCGCCCGTCCCGGCTGGTGTTATCTGGAGTGATACGGTCACCGCCTCGGTGGTATCCAGAATGGTCAGTGACCCGGTAGCCTGGGCACCTTGGGCCGTGACATCGTAACTCTCCATTTCGAAGGTGATCTCAGCGTGTTCGTCTGGACGCATCGTCTCCATCAAATGCTCGGTCATTTCTTCGTTTGGACACGTGAACTCAGCCACCGGTACTGTCAGTACCACTCCCTGTAATCCAGATGCGAACCCGGGTGCTGCGTCACCGCCGCCGGGGGTCAGTGTGGCAGTACCAGTTACTTCACAGGTCCAGCCCCGGATGGTGGAGTTTCCGGATACGGCGAAATCCACAGTGGATTGGGCTGCCGTCGGAGAAACGAACCCGAACGTAAATGCGACACTGGCGGCGAAACCAAGTAGGCGTTTCATGACAGGCGCCCTTACAATCCGAAGCCGAAACCGCTCTCACGCATCATGACCGGGTTCTTTCCGTCCATGACCAGGCGAGAGGTAATCTGGTCGACCGCTGCGGGGCGCGTCTGCCGCATCGCTATCTGCAGTTCCGCATGCAGAAGGGCGATGACCTTTGCGGTGCTGTTCTCTCCTATACCACCGAGACCCCAGACATACGGTCGACCGATGCCGACTGCGGCGGCGCCGAGTGCTAGCGCTTTGAAGATATCTGTGCCGCGACGCACGCCGCTGTCAATGAAGACTGGCACCCTGCCGCGGACCGCCCGCACCACTTCTGGCAGTGAGTCGATGGACGACCAGAGACTGCTCTCTGCACGTCCCCCGTGATTGGAGACGAAGATGCCGTCAGCGCCACTCTCGACTGCCAGCTCTGCCTCTTCGGCGGTTACGATCCCCTTGAGTACCAGTTTCATCTGGGTGGCGTCCTTGAGTCGTTTCACATAGTCCCAATCGTAGGGATACCGCTCTCCCTGTGGTCCCTCCAGCCCAGCCCGCATCGGCCGCTGGTAGTCTGGTTGATGGTTGTGGCAGTTTTGACACAATGCGCCCTCGTAGCCTTCGCCTTGCAACGTTCGGCGCTGTAGTTCGCGGTTGCTACCACCTAGCAGGTCAATGGTCCAGACCAACACTGGGCATCCGGCCGACTCGACACGTTCGATTACGCGTTTATTTACGTTGAAGTCTGGCACGGTGTAGATCTGAAACCAGTGCGGCTCCCCTCGAGCCTCCGCGATCTCGTCGTAGGACTGTGAACTCTGGTGAGACTGCATCTGGAGGATACCGTGTGTCCCGGCTGCTCTGCCCGCGCCCGCCTCACCCTCTGTGTGGTACGCCTCGAGACTGGCCACCGGGCACAGAAAGAGAGGGGAGGCATATTCCTTGCCGAATAGGTTTACTGACATGTCGAGATTGCTTGTATCGGGACCAAGCCGTCTCGGTCGAATGATTAATCGGTTGAAGCCCTCCCGGTTGGCCCGGCGGGTTTCGAAGTCGTCGACCCCCATGTGCAGGTAGTCCCAGTGCTGTGGCAGGTTATTCGCGTGAGCGATCCGTTCGAAGTCCCACACGTTAACGGCATCGTCGACCGATTCGATCATTTGGCCGGTGAACTGTTCGTTGATGGCGTCCCGCATTTGTTGCCCCTCGGGGGCCTGTCCGAGGTTGACGTGGGACTCGCTTGTGGGTGCTAGTGGCATCTCGATGCCGCACCCGCGACATCGAAGACTTGACGGTGCGGGCGTCGTGGCTCGTCGCTCCGCCTCACGCGCAAGTGCTGCCTGCCAGCTCGTCGGCAACCCGGACGCGGCTAGGCCTAACAATGGGCTTGCTGCCAGCAGTTTGAAGAACTGACGTCGGCTTGCGCCCTGGTCAAAAATGTTTGTATCCCTCTTACGTGCGCTCATTCGTCGGCCCCTTCAATCATTAAGTAAAACTATTGGGCGGAACAGGTCGGCGCAAGTGTAATCGAATCGGGATGGAAAGCAATGTTAAAGAGAGAGAGCTTCCGCGTCGCCGGGGTTTATCGCAGTGACTCGAGTTGATTGTCGACACGCATGACGCCCTGCGTTTGCCCGACGATACGTTGCATTTCGATCCGCTCGATGTTGCTTTGGACATACCCGACTAGGGTGACCACGCTGTTCTGGACAATGATGTGAAAGGGGGGATTCGTCATTCCTGCGAACTGTTCGAAATTGTCATTCGAGAAGACGCGTCGTGCGATTGCGTCGCGGAGCCGTGGGTCTCCAGAGTTGGACGGTAGCACCTCAACGTTGATTACGACGTCTTGGACGCCACGCACTTTCGCGATGCGTTCGAATAATTCTTTGGCCTTGTCCCGTTCCGGTGTGACTTTCCCGCTAAGAGTGACGACGCCGTTGTTGAGACGGGCATCGAGATAATCCCAAATGCGGTAGTAGTCATACCGCTGGATCGCTTCCGCGATGTCTTCGATCAACCGTTGCTGGTCTTCTTCGACGGGAACGTCAATTTCGCTCACCACGGTTCCTACACCGGTTACGTCAAACGTGCGGCGGAGCGCCTCGCTTTTTTTCCAGAACGACTCGACCTCGCCGCTTAGTGTGATTTCGTTTCCGGCGATCGAGACGTCGAGACGTCGAAGCGCCCGGTCGTCTCTGAGCGTCTGTTCTACCTCGTGTTTGATTTCTGCCGGGGTCTGGGCGGCGAGTGCCGACGTCCCGGTAATGGCAGCGAGAGTCACGACGGCGAGCAGGCGGAATATCATTATGTGCATAAGTCTTACCTCAGAGAAGAACGCTACTCTTCACTTGTACCACAAACCTCGCGGCGTCTGTGGATTTATTAATAGCGAATAAAATACGAATATAGTGTGATATCGACTGGTGCCACTGGGGCCTGTTTTGATGGGGTTTCTTGTGCATTGCCGCCACTTTGCTCAAAAACCAAAATATTGGCGCCAATTTATTGGATCTCTCGGTCGAATCGTGGTGGGTTCGCGATTCGCGTGACCAATTTATTAAGTGTTTTTTATATTTGCATGTTGGCCCGATTCTTGCTTATATTTATCTCGGAATTTACGCGGCCGCAGTACGGCTGCGACTTGGCGTGTGGTTTCACGGTTGCGTTGGTGCCTGTTATGTAAAGGTGGCAACGTCATTTAACACGGGGAGGTAGTATGAGGTCGTTTGTAGCCCTGTTAGGTCTGTTGGCTTTGGTGCTTGTGCCGAGTGCGGCACTGGCTCAGACCAACAGTACAATTGCGGGTGAGGTCACCGATAATACCGGTGGCATCCTGCCTGGCGTTACCGTCGAGGCATCTAGCCCGGCGTTGATCGAGGGAAGTCGTGTAGCGATAACGGATGGTGCCGGTCTTTACACGTTCGTCGATTTACGTCCTGGCACATACTCCCTGACATTCACTTTGCCCGGTTTTTCGACGGTCATTCGTGACGAGCTTGCGTTGCAGGCTGCGTTTACGATGAACATCGATGCCGAGATGAATGTTGGTGGTATTGAAGAGACCGTCACTGTTTCGGGTGAGGCTCCGGTGGTCGACGTCCAGTCGACTCGCCAGGTCGAAGTGCTCGATCGTGAGGTTCTTGACTCCATTCCAACTGGTCGTAACATGCAGTCGACTGGTCAGCTGATTGTTGGTATTAAGCTGAACCGGCCGGAAGTTGGTCTATCAACGTCGGCGCAGCAGACCGTCATGATGACCCACGGCATGAGTTGGCGTCAGGTTAGCGTTGCGGTTGACGGACAGCTCGTCAACGGCACGGACCGTGACGGTGGTATTCAGAATTACCACAATCACTTGGCAAACGAGGAAATGGCCTATGAGACCAGCGGTATGACCGCTGAAACCTCTGGTGGCGGTGTCCGAATCAACATGATTCCGCGCGAGGGTGGTAACACGTTCGCGGGTCAGTTCTACACTGGGTTTTCAAATAACTCATTGGCGAACGACCACACGTCAGTTCCTGCAAGTCAAGCGACCTATCCGAATGGTGGCACGCGTGCTACCGGGTCCGAAGGCAACACGTTGTTCCATGACATCAACATTGCCCAGGGTGGCCCACTTGTTCGCGATAAACTTTGGTTCTTTACCAGCGCGCGTCGTTGGCAGGTGGATAAGCCCATCACCGGAAGTTTTTATCGCAACACGTCAGGTACCGCGCCGCGGTATTTTGACCATGATCCCGTGCAGTTGGACGGTAAGGGTGGTCGAGACCTGCTTTCTGGTGTCGACGCTAATACCATCTGGAGCACGCTGATGCGTTTGACCTACCAGGCGGGTGCGAACCATAAGTTGTCGGCCTATTTTGACCGCATCTTTAAGGATCGCTATCGTCCGCATGGTGCTGGTGATGACCCGGCCACAGCGCCGAATCACCAAGGTTCACCGATTTATTACACTGGCGCGGCCAAGTGGACAGCGACTCTGAGCAATCGATTGCTCTTGGAAGCTGGCTACTCCTCTAACGTTGAAAACTGGAGCTATGAAGAACGACGGGATGCCCCGCCGCTCGGACCAGCTGTTGGTTTGCGTCAGAGCCGCCCAGCTAACGTGCCTTTCTGTGCGTCTACGCCTTGCTACCACGTTGGTAACACTGCGGCGCAGCAGATGCAGTACGGTTCCGGCATGGACCCGTGGTATCAGATGATTCGTCGTAATGACACTGACGCCGCGTTCCGTGACCGTGGAAACTGGAGTTATATCCAGGAAAAACCAGAGCGTTTCAACTACAACGTCTCCCTGACCTATGTGACTGGTTCACATAACATGAAGGTTGGCGTCATGAATAGTTGGGGCATCCACCACCGGTCGCACTCGAACAACGGTGACATGTGGGAGCAGAAGTATAAAGATGCCGTGCCGTATGAAGCGCGGGTCTCGAATCTTCCGATCTGGCGTCCTATGAACTACACCAAGGACATGGGGATTTATGCGCAGGATACATGGACAATTGACCGATTGACGTTGAACCTCGGCGTCCGTTGGGAAACGATGTTGGGCGAAAACCTCCCCGCACATCGTCAGCAGAATCGATTCGTCCCGTCCGCGCAGTATCTCGGTCTGGATAACCTGCCGAACTGGAGCGACATCGCGCCCCGCTTAGGGCTCGCGTATGACGTCTTTGGTGACGCTTCCACCGCGTTGAAGTTCTCATGGGGTCGTTACAATGGTTCGAACACGACGAGTTATTCGCGTCAGTTCAATCCAGTGACCCACACGGGTGAAAACCGCACTTGGTTTGACTGTGCGTTGAACCCAGCGAATGACACGCAGTGTGCGACCCAGGCGCAGTTGACTGCCCTCGGGTTCGATCCCACGATTGCTTATGGCACGAGCACCACAGATGCAACGGGTGCCGTCCTTGCAGGCACGGGACACAATGGTGGAACCAATGGTGACGACTTCGTGCAGGATTGGGAAATTGGCACGCCGGTTGCGGCCGACTATGGTCAGTTCTCCACGATTCCGACTGCGGATCCCAATGGCGTGGAACGCCCCTGGGTGTCGCTGATGAACATCGGTATCGAGCGCGAAATCACCACTGGATTCTCGATGCAGGCCAACTGGTATCATCGTGAGTCCTACGATCCAATCATTCAATACAACCGCGCCTACACGGCTACCGACTGGACTGCGTTGCAGTTCCCGAATCCGTGTGCGGCGACTGGTGCAGCGTCGAACGGTTTCCCCTGTTCCTCACGGGGTATTACGCCGCCGGCGAGCCTAACCATTTACAACCTCAATCCGTCCGCAAAGGGTCGTACATCCGACAACTACATGCGGAACTCGAGTTCGAACGCGGACTCGTATAACGGATTCGACGTTAGCTTTAACGCTCGCCTTGCGGGTGGCGCGGCTATCTTCGGTGGTTGGACGATGGAGCGGAACTTCATGAATCGTTGTGACCAGCCAAGTGACCCCAACCGGTTGCTTTTCTGCGACGCCTCGAAATATGACATTCCGTGGCTGCATGACTTCAAAATCTCCGGCACGGTGCCGCTGCCTGGTGGCGTCCAGTTCAGTGGTTCAGCGCAGTTCTACCCGGCGCAGGAGATGACCGCGGGTGGCTCCACCAGCTTGTTTGGTGGCACCAACCAAGGTGGCTCGACGTTTGATGACCTCCAGGCCTATGCCGGGAACGTCAACTACTCGGTTACCGTTGATGACTTCGCAGCACAGGGTGTGACACGAACGCAGGCCCTCGGCATCGCATTGATGCCTCCAGGGTCGATGTTTGCGGATACCTTGACACAGATCGACGTGTCGCTCCGGAAGTCCTTCAACTTGCCGAATGGTATTCGTTGGGACGTGCAGGCTGACGTCTACAACGTGCCTAACTACTTCCCGATTATTCAAATGAATAAGTCTTTCGGGTCGAGCATGGGCAAAGCGTCACGAACCATCAACCGTCGGTTCCTCCAGCTCGCAACTCACCTTCACTGGTAGGTTGTTGAGTCGGTTGTAACTTTTAGGGCTGGGAAGCCTTTGGGCTTCCCAGCCTTTTTTTTTGTACGGGGGGTCCGAGATGGGGGCAATCTGTCCGTGCTAGAGTCGAGTGTCGCATGGTGTTAAGGACGCAGGGTATAGGGCACGCAGTTATGACGTTTGTGGCATGTGGCAACGAAACCAACGAGACGCCCGACCGGCGGGCGGTCGAGGTTATGCCAGATGCGGTGCCGATGGGGGTGTGGGCAACAGGGGCATCAGAGACGGATTGGTACACGGAAGAAGCCGCCGAACGGGGTCTCGAATTTGTTCACCACAATGGAGCGACGGGGGCGTTTCACTACCCGGAACTGTTCCCACCAGGCGTCGCGTTGTTCGATTATGACAACGACGGCGACCTCGATATATTTGTCGTCCAGGGCCGGACACTGGATGTGGACGAGCGCGCGTTAGAGAGTACAGGTGAGCCGCTTGCTACCACGAGCGAGGGCGGACGGCTGTATCGGAACGAATTGGTTGGGGACACTGCAGCTGGTACTGGTCTCGGGTTCACGGATGTGACCGGTGAGAGTCTGATTGCGCAGACGGGCTATGGGATCGGGGTCGCGACGGGCGATGTTGATAACGATGGCTGGGTGGATTTGTTGATTACAAATTTTGAGCCGACACAATTGTGGCTGAATAACCGCGACGGCACGTTTACGGACATTTCCAGGGAAAGCGGGATCTCGACTGATCGGCGTTTCGGGGTGTCGGCTGCGTTCCTTGATTATGATCGTGACGGATGGCTTGATTTGTACGTCGGACACAATGTGGACTACCAACTCGATAACGGGATTGAATGCGGCACGATTGCCGATGCGCGGGATTATTGTCCACCGGAGACGTATGGCGGCACGCCAGACCGTTTGTATCACAACGAGGGCGACGGTCGGTTCGTTGATGTCACGGAGGCGGCATTGGGTGATGCACGGTTCGGGCCGGCGCTCGGTGTGGCAAGCGCGGACTACAACGGGGACGGCTGGGTGGATATCTACGTCGCAAATGATGGGACCGATAACTTACTCTGGATCAACCAGCAAGATGGAACATTTCGGAATACCGCGCTCTTGTCAGGTGTCGCGGTGAGTGGGTTGGGTGTCACTGAAGCCAGTATGGGTGTGGACGCCGGAGATTTTGACAATGACGGTGACGAAGATTTGTTCATGACGCACCTCACGCGCGAGGGCAACAACCTCTACGTGAATGATGGCGCGGGTATGTTTCAGGACGCGAGCGTACAGTCGGGCTTGGGTGTGGGGAGTATGGCGTACACAGGCTGGGGTACAACGTGGTTTGATTACGATAACGACGGGTGGTTAGATGTGTTGACGGTTAACGGTACGATTACCGCACGAGACACATCCTCCGACCAACCGTTTCCGTACGACCAACGAAAGACCTTGTTTCGTAATCTTCAGGATGGACGCTTTGGGGATGTGACGGCTGAGGCCGGACCTGCTTTTACGTTGTCCGAATCGGGTCGTGGTGCGGCGTTTGGTGACATTGACAACGATGGCGACATGGATGTGTTGGTCGGCAATGACGGCGGTCCGCTTCGCCTCTTGATCAATCAACTCAACGGTCGTCACCATTGGCTTGGTTTACGGCTGGTCGATGGCAACGGACGTGATGCGCTTGGTGCACGGGTTGGGGTGCACCCACCAGGCATACCAACGCGTTGGCGGCGTGCCCGTGCAGATGGCAGTTACGCCTCAGCGAATGACCCCCGTATATTGGTCGGGCTTGGCGACACTGCCGGTTCGGTGGTGGTGGACATACTCTGGCCAAGTGGACGTCGCGAGCAGTGGGACGAGATAGAGAGTGACCAGTGGACCACGCTTCAAGAAGGTGAAGGTCGTGCAGTGGCACCGTAAATTTGGTCGTACCGGACCTAGATTGGTAACGACGCGTCTTGCGACGTTGAGTGTTGTCGTGTCGGTGACACTCATTGCGTGTGGCGGGCTGCAGGAGGGTACGCCGACTGCAGGGACCGATCCTATTGTTGGAGAGGAAGGGACCGCGGTTGCGCGCGGTGAATTGCTTCCTCCGTGCAGAGGATCGTTACCGGATTTATCCCGATTGGGTGTTTCGGCGCGGCAGCAGGTCCAGCAGCGGCACACCGCTCTCATGGCGGAGGACGGTGCTGAAACCTATGGGGCGCTCGGTATGATCTTGATGGCTGCGAAGGTTCCAGATCTGGCTGAGTCGTGTTTGCGTGAGGCCTGGTCACGTGAACCCGCGCAGTTTCAGTGGCCCTACTACTTGGGGCATCTGCATCGCGATGACGGGGCGATGGAGCAGGCGGCGGCATTCTTTTCTCTAGCGCGCGACATACAACCTGATGATGTGGCCGTGTTGGTTTGGTTGGGTGATGTCTACCTTGCGATGGGACGCCCGTCACGGGCTAGACCTTTTTTTGAAGATGCGTTGACTGTTGAAGCTGACTCACTGTCGGCACGGTTTGGTTTAGGACGCACCGCACTGTTGGAGGCGGACTTTGAGCGGGCGGTCAGCTTACTGGAAGAAATACTGGCTCGCGACCCTACAGCTGTCGCCGCGCATTACCCGCTGGGGATGGCCTACCGCGGGATGGGAGAGACAGGACGGGCTGATCGTCACCTCGAGCAACGACAAGACGCCGGGCTCGGGCCGCACGACCCACTGATGATTGAGCTTGATGCGCTACTCGATAGTCCCCGTGCTCACGAAACACGTGGCGTGGCAGCGCTCGATCGTGGTGATTGGAATGAAGCCGCTGACCACTTTCGTAGAGGCCTGGCGTTAGAGCCTGACCACGCAGCCCTCCGCCACCGGGTCGGAACCGCGCTATATATGATGGGAGACCATGTCGGCGCATTGGCCGAATTTGAACGTGTGGTGAAGACGTCACCGAATTATCCTGGGGCGCACTACAGTATCGGGGTTATTTTGCAGACCGATGGTCGCCATTCGGAGGCCGTCGAACGCTTTTTAGCGACGTTGCGGTATCAACCAACAGATGGCGACGCACGACTCCGTTTAGCCGTGAGTCTGCGGCGTGCCGGAGACCCGGAGGAAGCCCTCCGGCACTACGAGACGGTCCTCGGGATGGATTCGAACATTGTTGATGCGCGTTTTGGCGCGGCAATGGCGCTGGTGCAATTGCAACGATACGCCGACGCACGAGACCGTCTGGTGGCGGCGATGGACGTCTTTCCGGAGCAAACCATTTTTTCGCATGCGCTTGCCAGGATTTTAGTTGCCGCACCAGACGCGAACGTTCGAGATGGGGAACGTGCGTTGATGATTATGGAACGGCTTGTGCAAACGGAACAGACCATTGATGCGGGCGAGACGATGGCGATGACCTTAGCGGAACTGGGTCGTTATGGGGAGGCGGTCGACATTCAGCGGCAATTAATTTCTGCGAGTCTGGGGGCTGGATTATCGGATATTACACGGCGATTGGACATGAATTTACAGCGCTATCTTCGCAGTGTCCCGGTGCGTGTACCCTGGCCAGCCGATGGCCTGCCATGAGCGGACACCGGACGATTTCATAGATATCGCTTACCGGCCGACCAGAGCGGGGGGTTGAGGGAGCGAAACCGCGATAGCTAGCGTATGATTCAGTATGGGGGTTGTCATTATGACGCGAAAGAATCGTCGGCCTGGATTTGTTGAGATGTGGGTCGTGCTACTTGTGGTCGTTGTGTCGTGGTTGTTTCCCGTCGCGAGTTCGGCTCAAGGGACTCACCAGCAGCTATACCTCACGGTGCTGGACGACGATGACAGGCCCGTCACAAATATCCGGGCACATGAAATTGGTGTGGCCGAAAACGGTGTGCGTGGGGAGGTATTGTATTTAGCCCGCGCTGGTACCGCGGACATTACGATTTTGGTTGATACAAGCGAGGCGCTGGTTCCGGCGACGGGCGACCTGCGAGATGCGCTGAGGGCGTTCCTGGATACATTGGGTACGAATGCGCGCATTTCGTTGACCACGTTTGGTGACCTCCCGGTGCGACGTGTTGCGGCCACATCAAACATGGAGTTGGCCTACGCGGCGGTCGACGAGTTATTTCCGTCGACGGGTGCGCAGCCGTTTTTTCAAGATGCTTTGGTGGAAGTCGCGAATGATATTGCGCAACGTCAGCCGACGCGTCCAACCGTCGTGGTGCTGACATCAGACGCCCCAGCGGCTTCATTCGCGGGGAATTCACCGAGCAGTACCGTTCGTGGCGTAGGAGAAATTATATCCATGCTGCAGGGCACGGGTGCGCCGGTACACATTGTCGCTCTCCGGAGTCAACGAGTGATTGGGGGTGCCGATACGTCGACGGGAATCATTGAGTCCGCGGCGGACCGATTTGGTCGCGGTACGTTTAATACTCAGGCGCGTGGCGGCGGAGGACGTGGCGGTGGTGGGACCTTTTCTGGCGACCCGAACACGCGTGCCGCACAAGTGCAGCGTAATAACCGCGATTGGTTGGAAGTATTAGAAACTGCCTCGCAGCAGACGGGTGGACGGCTTTTTAATATCTATGCCAGCGCGGGTATGGAGGAGCCGTTGCAGGAGATTGCGAGCGAAATCGTGGCACAGTACATCATGACGTATGCGCGGCCGCTCTTGCCGAGAGAGACGGAGGAGATTGATGTCCAGATTGGTGTTGCACGCGAGGACGTGACGGTTCGAGCTACACCTCTTCGATGATTGGGATGTTCGTAAAGAGTGTTTTGTTACGCCGAGAGGCTGTCTACTTTCTTGCCGTAGTGGGGTTGCTTGCGTGCGGTTCGAACGGCAGTCGTCCTGTTTCGACTAGTGGTTCTGAGGCTGAAGGTACGGATGCATCGGCTGATTGGTTTGTTGACCAGGCCGCGCGTGCCGGGCTTGATTTCATCCATTTTAACGGGATGTCTGGCAAGTTTTATCAGCCAGAAATTGCTGCGCCCGGCGTTGGTATGTTCGACTACGACAACGACGGCGACCTTGACGTGTACCTTGTCCAAGGAGAAATGCTGGGTGATGGTGTTCCGACGATTCCTTTGCCCGACGGGCATTCACTCGGAGACCGTTTGTACCGGAATGATCTTGACGTGCAGTCGGGAGACCCGGACACGTTACGGTTCACTGATGTGACGGAAGAAAGCGGCTTGTCGGCCGCGCGTGGTTACGGCATGGGCGTGAGTGCCGGCGATTATGACAACGATGGTTGGCTCGATCTCTACTTGACGCGGTTTGGACGAAATCAAATGTTTCGGAATCTCGGCGATGGGACGTTCGTTGAGGTCTCGGTCGAAACCGGGACAGACCACCCGGCGTGGGCGATTCCAGCCTCGTTTTTTGACTATGACCGTGACGGATGGTTGGACCTGTTCGTCGGCAACTACATGAGTTATACCCTGGAGACGCATTCTCCGTGTTATTTCAGGGCTGGGCCTCTTGATTACTGTCCGCCAGAGGTCAGTCCCGCGGAACCCAATCTTCTGTATCGGAACAATGGCGACGGCACGTTTAGCGATGCGACTGAGGCGGCTGGTCTTGGTGGGGAGTTCGGTCCGGCGTTGGGGACGGCGACAGCGGATTACAACAACGATGGGTGGCTTGACCTGTTTGTTGCGAACGACCAGCAGGAAAATCAGCTATGGATCAATCAACAAGACGGAACGTTTCGGAATATGGCTCTGTTGTGGGGCACGGCGCTTGGTGCGGCGGGTGAAGCGAAAGCAGATATGGGAGTCGATGCTGGTGACTTCGACAATGACGGCGACGAGGACCTTTTTGTTACGGAACTTACGGGGCAAGGGAGTACCTTGTATGTAAATGACGGCACGGGGTTGTTCGAGGACCAAAGTGCGCGACTTGGTGTACGAGGACCGAGTCTGCCGCACACGGGGTTTGGGGCCGGGTGGTTGGATTTTGATAACGATGGTTGGCTGGACATGATCGCGGTGAACGGCTTTGTGACGCAGCGACTGGATGTCATGGGGTTGGACGAGCCGTTTTCAATGGATGCGCAAAACCAATTGTTTCGGAATCTTGAGGGTTCGGGGTTTGACGATGTAACGGACCGTGCGGGACAGGTGTTTGAGTTGTCGGAGGTGAGTCGAGGCGCAGCATTGGGGGATATCGATAACGACGGGGACGTCGATGTGCTTATCGGTAATGACGCTGGACCAGTGCGGCTCTTGATTAATCATCTCGGCAATGAAAACCATTGGCTCGGCCTGCGTGTGGTATCGGCGGACGGAGAACGCGAGGTCGTAGGAAGCCGTGTTGAAGTGGTCTTGGCCGGTAGCCTGTCATTGTGGCGCCATGCTCGTGCCGATGGCAGTTATGCGTCCGCGAATGATTCGAGAATACTTGTGGGCCTTGGCAGTGTGACGGACATCGAGCGTGTGCGTGTGACCTGGCCGGACGGTCAGATTGAAGACTGGGCTGACTTGACCGTTGATCGCTACCATACGCTGGTGAAAGGCAGTGGGCATCGCTATGGGTCGTAGGCGTTTCTGCGACGAAAGACCCTCGTTCTTGCGGGGTGGTGGTTACGTTGCGATCGTTGGCGTGCTGTTGGCTGCGGGATGTGCGCCGTCGTCAACAACCCCAACTCCTGCGAACGACTCGGAACAATCTCCTTCGAGTGCCGAGGCGTCCGGACCACCTCCAGTTGTTTTGCCGGATTTATCTCAGTTAGAGGAATCCGTCCAGGACCAAATTCGCCCAAAGCATGCTGCGTTACTCCGAATGTTGGAGAACTCTTCGACGGACCAAGCGGAGCTTAGTCACGCGTATGGTGAACTGGGGTCGATTCTTCGTGCCGCCGGATATTTTGATCCTGCCGAGGCTGCGTATTTAAATGCAAGTGCTCTCGATCCAGACAATATGCGCTGGTTGTATTTCTTGGGACATCTTTTCCGCCAAGAAGGCAACACGGCTACAGCGGCGACATATTTCGAACAAGTGATTGCTTTGGCACCAGAGAATGCACCAGCGTTGGCGTGGCTCGGCGAAATGTATCTGGACCAAGGACGTCCGATTGAAGCGGAGACGTTGTTTGATCAAATGTTGGAACTCGATGGCGGTTCGGCGACGGCTTGGTATGGCATTGGTCGGGCTGCACTCGCACGGGACGAGACTGCGCGCGGAGTGGAGGCCCTTGAGCGGGCCTTGTCTGGTGAGCCGGGGGCCTCGAGTGTGCATTTTGCTCTTGGCATGGCCTATCGCACACTCGGTGATGTTGAGCGCGCCGAGCAGCACTTGGCACAAGGCGGTGATCTGTCACCCTTGATGCCAGACCCTTTGATGCGTGAGTACGATGGGTTACTGCAAAGTACGGTGGCTATTGAAAGTCGTGGCATGCAAGAGATGCGGGCTGGGCGTTTTGACGAGGCTGCTGCTGTTTTTCGAGAAGGACTAGAGGTTAATCCCGATGACCCACAATTGCGGCATCGCCTGGGAGCGGCGTTAATGTTTGGGGGTGACCATCTTGCGGCTTCTGCGCATTTCGAGGAAGTGTTACGCGTGACGCCTCAGTACGAGCAGGCGCATTTCAGTCTCGGGCTGATTCAAAGTATGAGTGGGCAGTACGACGAAGCAATGGCGCATTACAGAACGGCCGTTGAATACCGCCCGAATTATCTGGAAGCGGTATTGGGGCTGGCCGAAGCACAGTTTCTCACAGGCCTTCTCGAGGAGTCGTTACCCAATTGGGCACGTGTTATCGAACTTGACCCGTCTATGGAGCAGGCGTGGATGCTACGGGCTGTGACGCTTGTTCAACTCGCACGCTATCAGGAAGCGAGAAGTTGGTTAGAGCGTGCACGTCGTGTTCACCCGGACCATGTTGATTTAACAGATTTATTGGCACGAGTTCTTTCGGCTGCACCTGACGACCGTGTGCGAGATGTTGAGGTGGCGTTGGCACTTATGGATGAGCGGCGTGATGGAGAACCCACTGTGGAACTGCAAGAGACCATGGCCATGGTGATGGCAGAGGCAGGTCGATTTAGCGAGGCTGTTAATTGGCAACAGGAGGCGATTGATACGGCCAAAGTCACCCGTCAGATTGCCCGGATTCGCTTCCTGTCCCGCAATCTGGCTTTTTACGGGCGGGAGAGACCTAATCGAGAGCCACTGGAACCGTTTTCGTCTCCGCGGAATGCGGGACAAAGGCAATTAATCCCCTAGTTGTATTTGGAGAACGGGACTTACTACCGCCCGATGTACGGTTCCCGTCGCTGGTACATTGCAAGACGTCGCCGTAATTCGGCGGCGGCGGTGCGCGCACCTAACTCTTCTGCGAGTCTCACAGCGACCCCTTGGGTCGTGACCGCCTGGTCGAACTGTCCCGCGGAGGCGTAGGCCGCGGCGAGCGCATCCAGAACGCGAACATTCTGCCTGTCTGTCAGTCTCGCCGCTTCTTCACCGAGAGTGACCGCTTCGGAGGGGGCGCGTAATTCGACGTTACCGGCAGTGGCTAACATCCACGCTAATGATGTCATTGGCGCGATGGCGCCAGGGACGAGTTCAAGAGCCTCGCGCTGGTGCTCCACCGCGCCCGCAAGATCGCCAAGAGTCTCCAGCGTGTTTGCAAGATTATGATGGGCGTCCGCCATCGTGGGGTCTAATACCAAAGCCTGTCGAAAATGCGGGAGCGCGTCATTCGATCGCCCCACCAGCGACAGTGCTCTGCCGAGGTTGTTACGTGCGACTGCATTGTCGGCATCAAGTGTAACAGCGCGGTCGAGACTCGGAATGGCCTCTGTGGTTCGCCCCAGTGACAACAAAATGGCACCAAGATTGTTGTGGGCAGCACCGTAATTGGGACGTCGTTCCACTGCCAGTTGCAGATGCTCGATAGCCTCGTCGAGTGATCCCTGTTCCGCGAGCAGGATGGCTAGGTTATAGCGTGCGGTTGCAGAAGTTGGGTCAAGCTCCAGTGACCGGGCGTAGTGACGGATCGCGGAAGCTGTTCGGTTGAGCCCCATGTACAGCAGGGCGGTATCACGGCGCAAGACCGGATTGTTCGGGTCGGCGATGAGCGCCGATTCGTATCCCACGACGTCTTCGTTCAAGACTTTAGGCATGATGGCGTTGAAGAGCGTTTCGCGATCGCTTTCATCACGCGCCAGTACTTGGAGCCAGAGGTCTCCCATTTCATCGTTTGAAAATTGGCCAAACAACACACGGCGTGGTGGGTTGTCCGGGTTGCGCGGGTTGGCTGCCGAGTTGTCGTAGACATACTCCATGGAGACCGTGGTACCTTTGGGGAGCACTGGCCGCGTCTCATACCTGTAAACATCTTGCCAATTAAAATCCCAGTTTGAGATGCGAATGAGAGATTCACGACGGCCGTCAGGGTAGGTTGCAAACCCGTCAATCTCTGTCGCGCGGAAATGAGCGTGTGGCTGTACTCCGACAAGTTCGACATCGACTGGCAACTCAAACCGATCCTGAATAACGTAATGCGAGTCACCAGGCGGGATGTCGATATTTTGTCGTCCAAGTCGGACCATAACAGGGGTGCGCTGGGGTGGCTCGTCTGTGAAGAAAAGACCGACGCTCGCCTGTATTGATTCTTCGCGTCCTGTTGATTGCATATGCAGCTGTATAACTAAGTCGCTGCCAGGTTCGAGGCGCCAGGCCATCCCTGGTTCGGCAAGTGGAGGAAGTTGTCCGGGCGTCCAGCCAAGGAAATGGCCTTCAGGGTACTGTGCATTCGGACTGATGGGACCATCGTAGCCCGGGGTCGGGTCTTGGGCGTCTAGCTGGCCCGATGACTCTGTTCGGTCGATTCGTAGGTTCGCGTGGTGTGCGACGCGAGGATTGTCAGGGCGAAATTCTAGCCCCGCAACATACTTCGTTTCATCGATATTAAGCGGTAGGACAAAGTTTCGAAACGTATCGGGCGCATCAGCCGAGACTGTGTACGATTCTGGCATCGTCACCACGACATCGGGTGTGCCGAGTTGCCACCCGACTGGCCATTCTGGCAGTGCCGGGACCTGGTTGAGGTCGCCGGCTGGGGTCCCAGCTTCTTCCCATCGGGCAAACAGCGATACTTCAGCGTCGGACAAACGGCGAGACCCCGCAAAGGGACCGCCGAAATTCGGGAGGGGTTTCCAAGGCGGCATGAACCGACTTGCTGTAACTTCTGCGATTTGTCGCGCGCGTCGACGTACATCTTCATAGGTCAGCAGCGGAAACGGCCCGACCTCGCCAGGTCGGTGGCAGGTGCTGCAGCGTGAGAAGACCAACGGGGCAATATCGTCTGCGAAGGTCGGAATTGCCCTGTTTGGTTCGGCATTTGGCTGAGCGGCGGCCTGGCCGGTAGCCACAAGACATACGATCCAGACAAAAAACGGGACATGTCTTTGCCCGCGACAGCGCGATGCGGATGAAAGCAATAGCGCCGTCGACGCCAAAGCCTCAAAAATAAATGCGCTTCGGCCCATTCTTGGATAGTACACCACCTTGTAAAATTAGGGCCACGATGGGAAAGGTTGCCAGGCAGCGCCGAGGTCGGAAATCACGGTCCACGCCGCCATACCAAACTGCAAAACAAAAAATCCATCGGTCGGTAACTGCACCGCGCATTCGACCGTCTGTGTTGGCGTTGGTGTTCGGGGTGGCGTTGGTCGTTCGGCTTATCCATGTATGGCAATTGGAGGCTTCTCCGTTTGGTGACCTTCTGCTGGGAGATTCTGCTGGATATGACCGCTGGGCAAAGCGGATTGCAGCAGGTGACTGGGTTGGTTCGGAGGTGTTTTACCAAGCACCACTGTATCCGTATTTTCTTGGTGTTATTTACACGCTATTTGGAGAGACCGTAAGTGTCGTTCGCATTTGTCAGGCGGTTGTGGGCGCTAGCTCGTGTGTGTTACTTGCCGGTGCCGGTGCCCGATTTTTTTCGCCGCGAATTGGCATGTTGAGCGGATTTGTTCTGGCTTTATACGCCCCAGCGATCTTCATGGATGCGACGCTGCAGAAATCTGTTCTTGATCTGTTGTTGTTGTCGGGATTGCTCTACGTGCTGGGGCGCTTGCCGGAGTCTTCGTCGACGACCAAAACGTTAGTAAGTGCTGGTGTGTTGCTTGGAGCACTGAGCCTTACACGGGAAAACGCACTCGTGCTTGTCGTTGCGTTGGTCGCATGGTTCGTTCTTGAACGCGAGCAGTGGTTGCGGCGGACGACTGTGGTTGTCGCAGGCGTGTTAATTGTGCTCGTGCCGGTCGCCGTACGCAATGGAGTGGTTGGTGGAGAATGGCATTTAACAACGTCACAGTTCGGACCGAACTTTTACATCGGTAATCATGCCGACGCAGACGGGACATACCAACCTCTCCGTTACGGTCGTGGCGATCCGTTGTTTGAGCGCGATGATGCGACGGCCTTGGCAGAAGCAGCCCTTGGGCGAGAACTGAGCCCGGCTCGTGTATCCCAATATTGGGTTGACCGTGCGCTGTCAGACATTAGTGCCGAGCCAGGACAGTGGTTGCGTCTTGTAGCGCGGAAAGCTGCACTGACGTTTAACGCCGTCGAGGTCGTCGACACGGAAAGCCAATATGCGCATGCTGATCACTCGTTTCCGCTTGTCATGACCGGTTGGGTTACACATTTCGGGGTGTTGTTGCCGTTAGCCCTTGTTGGCATTGCGGCAACGCTAGGGCAACGTCGTCGACTTATGCCGTTGTATCTCATGTTAGCGATGTATGCAGTCAGCGTCATTGGCTTCTATGTGTTCGCCAGGTACAGATATCCATTGGTGCCGCTAGTTCTTTTATTTGCTGTTGCCGGTGGCGATGCTCTTGTTCAACTTGTGCGGCGCAAGATCGTTTTGTCGGGTGCGCCAGTCGTATTGTTTCTCGCGGTCGTGGTTTCTATTGGCGCGAATTGGCCTCTCGTGTCGAAGCCGGAGATGCGGTCGGTTAGTTACAACAATTTAGGAACGGCGTACCGTGAACGCGGAAATCTTGCGTCAGCGGTAGACCTGTATGAAACATCCGTAGAGTTAACACCAGACTACGCAAACGCCCACAGTAACTTGGCTAGCGCGTTGACCGCTAGCGGGATGTCAGATCGGGCGCTTGAACATTACCAGGTGGCCATTGACCTAGACCCATCTGTGGGTGATGTGTATTTCAACTACGGCAACGCTTTGTTGGCAGAAGGACGGTTTGATGACGCTGCAGGGTTTTTTGAGCGTGCACTTGAAGATTGGCCGAATGATGCAGAGGCCTATAACAATTTAGGCATGGCCTTAGGATCGATGAACAGACTTCGAGAGGCTGCTGATGCTTTTGCTGAGGCTGTTCGACTTGATCCGAGGGCGGTATTAGCTCATCAGAATCTGGCCATTATGCTTGATGCGTTGGGCGATAGAGCAGGTGCCCTCCGTCACCGTCAGGAAGCGGAGCGGTTGGAGCAAGGGGGGACATCAGGTGTTCGTTGACGCGCCGTGTGGGTGGCATGAGAAACAACGGTTTTAGCTTTTCGGCTAGCAGATGGGGGTAGACAATACACGGTGTAGCACCCCACCGAGTCACTTCTCGTCGTATGATGTCAGCCTCGGCTGGTGTTTCAACCTAAGGAGAGAGCATGTGTCGCAATCTACACGGTTTTAGTGTCAGATGGGTTGCCGTAGTTGCACTTTTAGTGGCATCGGTGGCTTGTGGTTCCAGTGGGTCTTCGGACGATCCCCAGGGGGCTTTACTGAGTCCCATGATCGAAACGGATAGTGGCGTAATTCAAGGAGCACACGGCGGCGGTGATGACGGTGTTCTGGTGTTTCGTGGCGTTCCGTACGCGGAACCGCCGACGGGTGATCGCCGGTGGCAGGCGCCAGTTCCGGTTTCGGCTTGGGAGGGGACTCGTGACGCCACGACGTTCGGTCCAGCCTGTTGGCAGCAGTTAACACCCGAATCGTCCGTCTACACACGGGGGAATCTTGCGCGTGATGAGGATTGCCTCTATCTGAATGTCTGGACTGCTGCAGAGGAGGCGACAGAGTCGCTACCCGTGATGGTTTGGTTTCATGGTGGTGGTCATACTGGTGGTTGGGGTAGTGCACAGGTGTTTGATGGTACGGCACTGGCGGAAAAGGGTGTTGTCCTTGTAACTATCAACTACCGGCTTGGACCTTTTGGGTTTCTCGCCCATCCGGCCTTGAGTGCTGAGTCACCGCATGGTGCGTCTGGGAACTATGGGCTACTAGATAAGGTCGCGGCGCTTGACTGGGTCAAGGCGAACATTACGAAATTCGGCGGCAATCCAAATAATGTCACCATCTTTGGGCAGTCAGCTGGTTCTTGGAGTGTCTGCTATCTGATGGCTTCACCATTGGCAAAAGGCCTCTTTCACAAAGCCATTGGGCATTCTGGTGGTTGTTTTCGGGGTGGTCGACCTGACCTATCATCGGCGCAGGACGCTGGCGTTGTTGCGGCAACCGAGCTTGGTGTCGAGGGAGACGGGTCCGAGGCGCTTGTTGCGTTGCGTGCGCTCGATGCAGAAGCGGTTCTGAATTCGAGCATGGGTTCCGGTACTATCGTGGATGGATGGTTCATGCCCAAACCTGCTCGTGCCATCGTTGAAGCCGGTGAGCATAACAATGTTCCTGTTATCGTCGGAGCGATGGCCAATGAAGGGACGACGTTGTATGCAAACACGCCGCTTCGAGAACACGGTGCGCTGGTGTCAATGCTTGGGGAGCAATATGGTGACGCCACCGACCAGCTACTGACGCTCTATGAAACTGATATCGAGCGCTCGACCAAATGGGGCGCACAGGCCATTCAAGCGGACAGACAATTTGTTTGGGAAATGCGCACCTGGGCACGTGCCGTTGAGGCGTCTGGCAATGATGCCTACCTCTACTTTTTTCGGCATGGACCGCCGGTGTTTCGGATCTACACGCCGGAGCGAGCGGCCATCGATATGCCAGATGGTCCGTCAGGCTATGGCGCGTATCACTCCGGAGATTTAGCCTATGCCTTTGGGAATACACAGTTAGTCGGTGTCGGATGGAGTGAGTGGGACCACCAAATTGCGGATGCGATGACGAATTATTGGGTGAATTTTGCTCAGACGGGCGCCCCCAATGGAGAGGGGCTCGCCGATTGGCCGAAGTACGAGGCTGCTACCGACCCGTGGCTTGAGTTTGGGTCCGCGATTCAGGCGACCCAGCATATTCGTAAAGATAAGCTTGATCTTTTTGACCACGTAAATATGGTGCCAGGCTCGTAAGGACTGGCCTAATGGAGATTTCAATGCAAAAAATCACGTTGTTTGTTGTTCTGGCTTTAGGTGTGGTGCTCGGGAGTGTGTCGGTCGAAGCCGCTTCAACAGATGTTGATTTGACGGCGAAAGATGGAACTGTGCTGAAAGCGACCTACATGTCACCTGGTCGCCCTGGTCCGGCGATGTTACTGGTTCATCAGTGCAATATGGACCGGACTTCGTGGTCCGGTATAGCGACAGAATTGGTTGATGCCGGCGTGCATGTGCTCACTTTGGACCTTCGTGGATTTGGTGATAGCGAAGGGGAGGGGATGCGTGGGCCTGGCGGATTCACATCATTTCTTGAGACGTCTCACGCCGATGTTGATATGGCCTATGCGTATCTTCTGTCGCAATCCGGTGTTGACCAAGCGCGTGTTGGAGCCGGCGGGGCTAGTTGTGGTGCGATGTTGACCGCGGAGCTTGCGTCGAGGCAGCCTGCCCTCAAGGCTTTGATGTTACTTTCAGGGCCGCCGAGTGAGCAGGCTGTAGCGCATATGGCGGCCAGTTCTAGTCTTGCCGTGTTTGCAGCGGCAGCGACTGAAGACACGGTGACACCAGGTGTTGCGGGGACACTGCAGCGGGCCGTCGAGGGATCGTCGCATGCTCGTTCGGTTGCAAAAATATACGGTGGCACGGAACACGGACTACCGATGTTTTCGAAGAATGCCGATCTCGAACCGGCACTGACTGGCTGGCTGAAGAACGAGCTATTGTCGGGGCGGTAGCCGACGGAGTCGAGCTGGCCTAGTTGCCATCGAAGACGTGTTGCACGGTGTCACGTAAACGTTGCTCCGTCACGACAAAATCTCGATACTGGTTGGGCACGGTGTAGGAGCCGACAATGTCAGTGACGGAGCGTCCGGCGGTACGCCCTTCCCGTGCTTTTTGCAGGATGTCATTGTAGAAGCCACTGTAGTTTTCGAGGTCGCTCCACAGTAGCGTTGTGCTGGCGTGCCCAGGGATGATGGTGTCGACGTCCGGTATGCCAGCGATCGCTTTTTCTAGCGTTGCTCCGAATTCAATCGCACTGCCGTTCGTGTTGGCGACATCCAGATAAGGGAGTCCTTTACGAGCGAACATATCGCCGGTATGCATAGTGCGAGCATTCTTGAACACAACGAACGTATCCCCATCCGTATGGCCACGACCGAAATAGTACAAGTCGATTTGATCTGCTCCGCTAAAAAGAGTGGTTCGAGTTGAGAAAGTCGTATTAGGTAGATATTTCTCGTTCTCGCCTTTAAAGGCACCACAATTCTTAATCGACCCGCCTTGATAACCGGCACCGTCGTCACAGTCTGTACTCGCCATGTGCCCTGCCGTATTTTCGTGGGCGACAAAGTTTACGGTGTCTGGGAACGACACGTTACTGCCACTGTGGTCCCAATGTGTATGGGTGTTGATGATGGTAGTGACCGGCTCGTCGGTGATCTGTTGAACGTAGTCCATGATGTCCGGTCCGTAGCCGCTAATTTTTGTGTCGACGAGCGTAACGCCACTACCAGTCACAAAAATGGCAGTATTTCCACCACCACCCATGCCTTCCACAGACGGGGCGTTTGCCAACATATATAAATTTGTTCCGACTTCGTGTAATGCGAGATCCGATCGTTCTTGACGCGCTTCGTAATTTGTCACGGTCAGGATTACACCGAGGACGGTTACGATTGCTAGATATTTGGTACGTGTCATCAGAAAATACTCCTGTGTAGGATCGTTCGCTGGCAAGGACTATACCGCATCCTTGTGAAGGGCAAGAGCGGCGACCTTGATGTGTGTGGCGATTGTGGATGGCAGTCCGGCCTGGCGATTTGTTACGGTTGGCTGGTATAGGTTCAGGAGAAACCGTGCTTAGTGGGAATGCGCGCTCGTTTCGGGGGTGGTCGAGATTTTCGAGAAGTCGATTGTCTCGGATAGGGATCGTTTTGGCTGTTCTTTTGGTTGTTGTACCTTCGGTTCTTGTATTTCCACTCCGGTGGTTTAATCCTCCAACGACATCCTTCATATTGCAGTATTCCATCTCGTCAGGGTTCCCGCACCGGGACTGGATTACGTGGGACGAGATGTCTCCTCATTTAGCGCTGGCGGTTGTTGCGGCTGAGGACCAGAAATTTTTCGACCATTATGGATTCGATCTTGAATCGATTCGAGATGCCGTACGGGAAGCACAAGATACTGGACGCCTTCGAGGCGCGAGTACGATTTCTCAACAGGTAGCGAAAAACTTGTTTTTGTGGTCGGGTCGTAGCTTTATTAGAAAAACGTTGGAGGCGTACACAACCATTTTTATTGAGTTCTGGTGGACGAAGCGTCGAATTCTCGAGGTTTATCTCAACGTGGCTGAGTTTGGAGATGGAGTTTACGGTGTAGGTGCTGCGAGCACATACTATTTTGATAAATTACCAGCGAACATCGATGTGAGACAGGCCGCGTTACTTGCCTCTGTCCTTCCCAATCCAAAAACGCTGAGAGCGGATGCGCCGTCACGTTACGTACGCGAACGTCAGGAGTGGGTTATACGACAAATGAACCAGCTTGGAGGTGTTGGTATGCTTTTGGGTGAGGTCCGTCCTTAATGCTTCTAGCGCTTGTTCGGCAGTTGAAGCAAATCGCTATAATTAAATAAGTTTAATTTGTAGTGAATTTCTATTCGTGAATAGTGCGTTGTGAAGTTGCGTCTTGGGGCGGTTTGTCTAGCTGCCGTTTTTGTTCGTTTACTTTTGCCGGTCGCTGTCGCTGTTTTTGACTACGACCTCTCCGTATTCCAATCGCCTGATACGTCGTCGTACTGGGTTCCAGCGGAAACACTCGCAGCTGACGGCGCATTTGCCAGTGGCGACGAGCCAGAGATCCGACGTACGCCGGGATATCCACTGTTTCTTGTTGTCGGGTTTCAACTTGGTTCCCCAGTGTGGATCACGATACTGCTTCAAGTTGCGCTGGGAGTTTTGTCGGTATTTGGTGTGCACGAGTTGACCCGGCGCACAAACATACTTCCTGAGGGCCTGAGAGACAGAGCGGCGATACTGTCTGCGGTACTTTACGCGTTCGATCCTCTTTCTATTTTCTACACGTCACAAATCCTGACGGAGACGTTATTTACAACAATTTTTATTTGGCATCTCTATGCCTTGGTTCGTTACGTTGCCACGCGTCAATTACGTTTTGTTGCTATTGCGGGGGCATTGGCTGCGTGCGCTGTGTTTGTCCGCCCGGTCGCGTACTATTGGCCGTTTGTTCCGAGCGGCATCCTGTTGGGTTACGCGATATTCGGCTCCCGAGTTGATTCGCGTCGTGTTCTTGCGGCAACTCTCCTACTTTTTGTTGCATTAACTCCGCTCTTTGGGTGGCAAGTTCGGAATGCTCAACAGACTGGGTATACAGGCTTTTCGGCCATTCGTGAGCACAACCTTTATTCCTATGCGGGTGCGGCTGTTGTGTCGCGAGAAGAGGGCTCAGGGTTTCTGGACACGCGGACCAGGTTACTCAACAGACTCGACGAGAAAGTGCTGGAGCACGGTTGGGGCCAAGCCGAACGGTACGAATATATGGGAAATGAAGGCGTCCAGATGATTTGGACGAATGTGGCCACCTACGTAGCCATACATCTTGAAGGATTGATTCGGGTTGTTGCAGACCCTGGTGGGAACGAGTTTTTTCGATTTTTTGACTATGACGCTTTGTCGTCAGGTCTACTGGTTCAGGCGGTTGACGAGGGGGTGGTTTCGACATTTGCGACGGTGGTGCGAGTTGCACCAGCCGTTGTGGTGGTGAGCCTAGTCCTAGCTACGATGTTGTTCTTACAAATTGTCTTGGCGGGCATCGGACTGACTGTGGTTGGTCAACGTCGGGAGGTTGCAACGTTGTTGGTCGCTTCTGTGGTTTATATGCTGTTCGTTTCAGGTGGACCCACTGCGCATGCTCGGTTTCGTCACCCCATCATGCCTGTTGTTGTAGTTTTTGCGGCTTTTGGAGCAGTTAAAATGCGTGGGAAGATTGGTGGGTGTTTTCGCAACGGGGTTACGCAAGCCACGTGCAATGACTAACCGGGACGCTGCCCATCTGCGATCCAGCCGTGTTTCGAGAAGACTGTAACCTCTTCGAGCCCGGCAGCGACGAGCAATTGGTGAACTTCGGACTCTGAATATCGTTTTTCGATAGGTGCGGAGAAACGGTCAAATTGATCGTTCCAGAGGACACGAAAGGGATACTTTACATAGGTCACTAATGGGAGTGTCTGCGAAAGATTTACTCCGGCTGACTCGACTATGCGATATGGCAACACGACGATACAAAACAGTCCAGCAGCAATAACGCAACTGACAGCCGACAGCAGCGGCAGTGGTAACCGCGTTGTGATTGCCCGGAGTAGATTTACCGCTGTCAACAAGAACCCACTAATACCTTTGCGTTTCCAATACAGGTAGATACGGATACGTCCTCCACCGCGCACTTTGGAAACCAGATGTCGAAGCGCTTCGAGCGTATCAGTGAGGTGATGCAGTACGCCCATGCTGTATATGAAGTCAAACGATTCATCGGCAAACGGGAGATGGGTCAAATCGGCTTGGATACAGTCAGTATTTCGACACAACGATAAATTCTGTGCAGCTTGATCGATCGCAACACTAAAATCGAGTGCGACTAACTGCCCGACATAAGGCGCTAACTGTTTTGCGTGCCGGCCCATGCCGCATCCAGCGTCCAGAGTGCGTTGTGTGGCGAGTGCGTCTAGGTCGAGGCGATCAAAATAGTCCTTGAAATTTGAATCGCCAGACGGTTTCCAATCGCTAAATTTCGTCCACTCATAGCCAAAGCTGTGTTGCGTGCGTTGAGCAACTTTACTGTCCGGTTCAGACACGAAGCGCGGGATACCGTTGTCTACTGGCACTCTTTTGCCACATTCAATGCATCGGATGTGCTGGAGCCAGAGTTGGTAATCGCCAGCGCTTGCGTCCGCGGTCGTAAAAGTTCCCCCACAGCTAATACAACGGAGCAGTGTCAGTAGGTCTGCATCAATAGCCACAGCAGATTTCACCCAATCATCCTTCGGAAGCGAAAAGCTTGCTGTTTGTCGTGATGTCCAATGGCCAGTGGCACGCTCAAGGCTACACAGTCCTTTTTTGCAGCAACTGTGACGTTGCATAATGTCGTCGGTAAAGTTCTGTCGAAAGAATCATGACGTAGAACAATAGGAATGGGAATAATGCGCTGTAGGTGACCCGTCCATTCCCATTTGAGAGGGCTGTCCATACGAGTGGAGAAGATTGAAAACACATGAAGACCACTAACATGATGTGTTTCAGCCGACATGACCGTAGACCGAGACCAACACCGGTCAGGGCAAGAAGATAAAACAGAATGCCACTGACACCAAAATCATCTGTCGAACCCCAGAATACGAAGGCGATTCCATAAGCCACGCGGTACGCAACGTCTCCGACATCGTGACTGGCAACGTAATCCCAAACTGTGTACCGAGGCGCCCCACCGACATGGCCTTCCTCATAGCTGTCGACCCACATGTAGTTTGGCAGATAGCCGTGATAAACCGGGTCGTTAAACTCGATGAGTCGTGGTGCCCAACTGGGCGTAGCCACAATGACAAAGATAGCTAGCGGTAGGAGATAGCGCGTAAGTATTTGTGGCTGCTGTGGCGAAGGGGCACGGTCGTTAGCCGATGTTTTTGAGGTATCTCCGGGAAACAGTTCAACGAATTTCTTGCGGACGAGGTCGTGGACGAGAAAGGTGACCCACATCGCAACGAAGAGAAATAGTCCGTTGGGACGGGTGAGGTAGGCCAGCCCGGCCGCCGCCGATGCCCCAAGTAGGTAGGCCAGTCGATTCGTCTCGAGGTATTTCAGCGCAAACGCAAGCGTTGTGGTCACGACAAGAATGTAGAGCGGTTCGGTCATGAGCCGCCCCCCAATGTTCCCGATGATAAATTCACTCGACACGTAGGCCAACGCACCAATCAACCCGACCCACCAACGTGCGAATACCCACCGTCCAATACCAAGGAGGAGGAGAATCGTGAGACCGCCAACAAGGATATTGACGACGGCCAAGCCACGCAGAGAGTCCGCGCCAACCGCCATAGCCGTCGCTAGCAGCGCGGGATACAGGGGTTGTCGATGGGCGCGTTCCACAATGCCCTCAAACCAGTCGCCCTCGTGAAACGCCGTGGCCATCTCCACATAATGGCGGGAATCTTCGCTGGAAAATCGTACCGTCAATTCGGAATCACGAAACGTTTGATCAAGCCTGTTATGAACCTGAAACACAAAGACCAGAAGTAACGTCAGGACTCCTAGACAAAAGAGCACGTAATTTCCGTACGTCTTCACTAATGCCATCGGGTATGTCCCTACCTCCCCAAGAGGTAGCTAAAAGAACGCTTAACGAATCTACAGAACCACTCGACTAACCGGCCGGTGTCACATTTTTATTGTTTTGCAACCGCTGAATGTCTGCATCCACCATAAGCCTTATCAAACCGTCAAAATCAACAGTTGGCGCCCAATCCAGTTCATCCTTTGCCCTCGTCGGGTCGCCGACGAGAAGGTCCACTTCAGCGGGTCGAAGCAACGATGGATCGGTCCGAACGTACTGATTCCAATCCAAATCAAGGTGCGAAAAAGCAATTTCTACAAGTTCACGCACCGTATGGCTTTCACCGCTCGCGATCACGTAATCATCCGCAACCTCACGCTGCAACATCAACCACATTGCGCGCACATAATCACCCGCAAATCCCCAATCTCGACGCGCATCTAGATTTCCCAAAGCCAAGGAATCAGCCAGTCCTAGTTTTATCTTCGCCGCACCGTGCGTCACCTTTCGTGTTACAAACTCAAGTCCGCGCCGAGGCGACTCATGATTAAAAAGAATTCCAGACACTGCAAACAAATCATGACTTTCCCGGTAGTTAACCGTTATGTAATGACCAAAAGACTTCGCCACACCATACGGACTACGAGGATAAAAAGGAGTCAATTCCGACTGAGGCGTCTCCCGCACTTTACCGAACATTTCACTCGAAGATGCCTGATAGATCTTGATCGACGTATCAACTTGTCGAATCGCCTCGAGCACCCGCGTAACCCCCTGCGCATCGTATTCACCGGTAAGCATTGGCTGATCCCACGAAGCCGGAACAAACGACATCGCAGCAAGGTTATAAATCTCGTGAGGTCGAACTTCGTCAATCACACGGATCAATGAAAGCTGGTCGAGGAGGTCTCCTTGGCGCAGTTTGATACGGTCGAGCAAATGCTCAATACGCCAATGGTTCGGAGCGCTAAGGCGACGCGTAACACCGACGACCTCATAACCTTGATCCAAAAGGAGCTCTGCAAGATACGACCCGTCCTGCCCGGTAATTCCTGTGATGATCGCGCGTTTCGACATACTAGACACTACAGTCTAAAGACTCGAGTACTGTCAAATTCTGCCATTGCATTCCGTGTATCGACAACGACAGGCGACCTCTGCAGAATATCTTGATAATCGAAGTTGCTGTGGTGAGTTGTAATAACTGCACAATCGATACCACTAGCTAGAGCCTCCTCAGGACTCTGACTATCCAGAGAGACCCTTGCCTCACGCACCGAGTTCACGAATGGGTCACTGAAACTGACAACAGCACCCCGTCGAATCAACAACTCTGCGATGTCAAGAGCTGGTGACTCTCGCACATCTCCAACGTCAGGCTTGTAGGCCATACCAAACAGATGCACCCTGGCACCCTTTATTGCCACAGCGGTACTACTGAGAGCCTCCACCACTCGCTCTACAACATACCTTGGCATGGCCCCATTGATGTGCCCAGCAAGCTCAATAAATCGACTCTCAAATCCGACTTGCCGCGCTTTCCAGCTCAGGTAAAAAGGATCAACCGGAATACAGTGTCCGCCTAAACCAGGACCAGGGTAAAACGGCATAAACCCAAATGGCTTCGTGCTGGCCGCTTCAATAACTTCCCAAACGTTGACATCAAGATCTCGACACATAAGCGCTAACTCATTAACGAGACCTATGTTGACCGCACGAAATGTATTTTCAAGCAACTTCACCATTTCAGCGACCTGTGGAGATGATACTGGCACCACGCGGTCAACTATCAGTGAGTACAACGCCGCGGCGAGTTCTGTAGATTTTTTATCTACGCCGCCAACGACCTTCGGGATCGTTCGCGTCGTCCACTGAGTATTTCCAGGGTCAATCCGCTCAGGAGAAAATGCCAGACAAAAATCCGTACCTACGCGCAGGCCTTCACTTTCAAGCCGTGGCTGAACAACCTCTGTAACGGTACCCGGGTAAGTTGTCGATTCAAGAATAATTAGTTGCCCTGAATGCAAGTGCCCGGCAATCTGCTCAACTGCTGCTACAACAAAAGATAGGTCAGGATCTTTCGTTTTTCGGAGTGGCGTGGGAACACATATGTTGACAGTATCGACATCAGCAAGTTGCGCGAAATCGGTAGTCGCTACTAACAAACCGGCTTCAACTACTGATTTGACATCATCATTGGAAACGTCAGCCACATAAGACCGGCCCTCATTAATAGTGCCAACTTTGGAGCGATCAAGATCAATCCCAACAGTAGACAGTCCGGCCTTTGCAAACTCAACGATCAGTGGGAGTCCAACGTAGCCTAAGCCAATAACGCCAACGCGTGCCTGTTTTGCACGAATTTTTTCGAGTAATGAGTCCACCACGAGCTGAAAGTATGCCGGATCGACTGCCCGTGACACAATCAACGGAACCCACATGAAGGACTTGGACGAGATTGTTGACGTGGCCGTTATCGGTGCTGGGGTAGTCGGCCTGTCTACGGCTTGTGCAGTAGCCTCGCGACATCACTCCACTTGTATCGTTGAACTGGAAGCCCGACCGGGCTTAGCGGCCAGTACACACAATAGCGGCGTCATTCATTCAGGCATTTACTACAAACCAAAGTCACAAAAAGCAGTTCTCTGTGTTGAAGGCAAAGAACGACTGTATTCGTTTTGTCGTGAATACGAAATCCCCCACGAACGGTGTGGGAAATTGATTGTGGCAAGTGAAACAGCAGACGTTGGAAAGCTTGAAGCACTCATGACACTTGGTCGTCATAACGGTCTCACTGACCTCGAAATAGTCGACCGTCGTTTTGTGCGAAAACGGGAACCCTATGTAGAAGCCAAAGCCGCTATTTGGTCACCCTCGACCGGCATTGTTGAAACAGAATCATTCGTACGAACCCTTTTCCAACATGCGATTCGTAATGGAGTCGCAACTTTGCTAAATACTCGCCTCCAAACAGGAACGGCTGAAAACACCTTCGTCGTGATCAACACCGAGCGTGAGACATTTGGAGCACGCGTCGTGATAAACGCGGCTGGGTTATTTGCCGATGAGGTCTCACAATCATTAGGCGGAGACAACATCACCATATGGCCCGTACGAGGAAACTACGCTGAATTCGTTCCTTCGGCACGCCACCTTGTTCGAGGTCTAGTGTATCCACTACCTGATCCGACGGGCCATGGACTAGGTGTTCACGCCACACGAACTACAAGAGGCAATGTCACGCTCGGACCCACTGCTTACGTCCAAAACAGTAAGCACGACTACGAATCGGATCGTGAATCGTTATCAACATTCTACGATGCGGCCAAAGCGTATATACCGAGCCTTACACCAGACCAACTCAGACCAGGTAGTAGCGGAATACGCGCCCGAGGAGGACCTCCCGGTCAAAAGTTTTCTGACTTTCGTGTTGAGCGTGACTCCCAGGTGCCACACCTACTCCACGCAGCTGGCATTGATTCGCCTGGCCTCACTGCCTCACTCGCTATCGCGGCACTCTTAGCGGATCTCGTTGACGAAACCCTTCTCTAAAAGACCATGACTCGCGTTAGTACGCCTAAGAACTCTTCAACAGCAGTCTTCTCGCATACCGATTAATCGCGTCCTCCCACGTCGGCATATCAATCCCAACATCTGCGAGTTTCGTGTTCGAAAGCGCACAATACTTTGGACGGCGCGCAGCAAGATTAATGTCTGCGAGCGTCAAGGGGTCCACGATTGGCGACAAACCCAATTGTTTACCAAGCTCTTTGACAATAGCAAACCAGGTGGCGTGCCCAGAACCAACACAGTGATAAATTCCAAATGCTGGGTTAACGTCGATTAAACGGAGCGTCGCGTTCGCGACATCTACAACATAACTGGGAGAAACGACACGATCGACAAATGCCCGTACTGCATGGTCATTCAACATCTCGTCTGCTAGTCGATCAAGACTACTACCTCGACGAGCGACCTCTTCTCTGTCGGAGAAGCGTCCACCAAAAAGGCTCTCGACCCGTATCACGTAGTGCATAGGTGTTTCCGCCGCAAACCATTCCCCCAGTAGTTTCGATGTCGCATAGACACCTTGCGGATTAGGTTCATTACCCTCAGCATACGGAGATGCAGCTTCACCATCAAAAACAAAATCGCTACTGTAATGGATGAGCCTCGCACAAACTTCCGTGGCAACTGCCGCAAGGCTCTGAACAGCAAACGCGTTACCTGCAAGGGCTTCCTGAGGCTCACTTTCTGCACCATCCACATCGTTAAACGCAGCACAATTCACGATGACATCAGGTTTTTCGGTTGTCACATATGCCCATACCTTGCCCTGGTCGGTTACATCTAATTGCGTCCGGGAACGCGTGGTCAAGTCATGCTCATCCGCGAGAACCTCTGCCAAGGTCGCGCCGAGCTGCCCTTGTGAACCCAGCAAAAGAATTTTCACCGTGACCGTTCTTTCATCATCGCACTCGTCTCACGGTCAATCTGCCGACGTTTCAGCGTCTCCCTCTTGTCGTACGTTCTCTTGCCCTTCGCAACACCAATCACCACTTTCGCTAATCCGTGCTTGAAATACATCCGAACGGGAACGAGCGTAAATCCTCGTTCAAGTACCTTCGCGCTAAGCTTTCTGATTTCTGGCCGCGTTAATAACAGTTTGCGTCGTCTCAAGGGTTCGTGCTCAGAATATCCCTTATGGCTGTACTCACTGATATGAAGGTTATGTAGGTAGACTTCCCCAGCCTCTATGCGACCGTAACTATCCCTAAGGTTTACCCGACCCTCTCGGATGGACTTAACCTCGGTGCCCAACAGCACAATACCAGCTTCATACGTGTCAAAGATGTGGTACTCGTGCCTCGCTTTACGGTTGTCAGCTATCAGACGCTCTGAGGGAGACGGAACTGGCATCGGTCTTATTACTCGGAAGGCGGCACCGATGCTTTCACTCTGGCCAAGCGCGCAGCAAGCTTCACTGCGGCGATCATACTTGATGAATCAGCTCTATTCTGTCCAGCGATATCGAAACCGGTACCATGATCAACTGAGGTACGCACTATCGGCAAGCCGATCGTAACGTTCACAGCCTGACCGTAGTGCAATAACTTGATCGGGATTAACCCTTGGTCGTGGTAGCCGCACACTACCACGTCGAACTCACCTCGAGTCGCTCTGACGAATATCGTGTCAGCAGGTAGAGGCCCCGTAACGTCGATGCCAAGCGAACGGCACCGCGTAACCGCCGGCCTCATCACACGCTCTTCCTCTTTTCCCATTAAGCCATTCTCGCCGGCGTGAGGATTAATCCCAGCCAAGGCAATTCTCGGACGTTCTATCTCAAAGAAGTTCACTATTTGCAGGTTCGCGATCTTAATGGTCTTCACAAGGCAGTCATACGTCAGTAACGACGGCACATCAGCGAGCGGAACATGAACCGTTGCCAACACCACAGATATCTGTTCTGTAAAAAACAACATCCTGACATCAGTCGCACCGGTCA
>CAZDQD010000070.1:0-4478 GCA_964507425.1 uncultured Vicinamibacteraceae bacterium | reverse complement strand
TGGGTGGATTTGCCGGCATCGCTGTGATCACCAAGCTGTACTGGAATCGCGTAACCGGTCTGTTTAATCGGAAGAGCGCACCCAAAGATAGCGACTAGAGGTTTCGACGTTATGAGCATGCGGGCTTCTCAGACGCCCCTGCAATTTGAACCCGGTTCTTTTCGGGACCCAGACACGAAGATCTTTTGTCACAATGATGGAATCTTTAGGTGTTTGACGTCCCGCGCCTTGGACGATTGGACTCGTCTTTCCTCCACAGAATTTTTTGAGAAACTGACTCGTGAAGGGCAACTCGTCCGGACACATAAGGTGACCGACAGGACAGCATTTCCTGAACTAGACACAAAGTGGGTTGCTGTTCTCAAGCATGAAGCTGTGCCGTTCATCTCCTATCCGTACGAGTGGCCGTTTAGGATGCTCAAGGATGCCGCCCTCCTTCAGCTCGACTTGACGTTAGCCGCAATCGATGAGGGTATGACCCTCAAAGACGCAACTCCATTCAACGTCCAGTGGGTTGGGTCCCGTGCGACCTTTATCGACATCGGTTCTTTCACCGCGTACAACAGCGGTGACCCGTGGGCAGGCTACCGGCAGTTTTGCAGTCAGTTTTTGTATCCGCTGTTTCTACAGGCGTACAAATCCGTAGCGTATCACCCTTGGCTCCGCGGCAGTCTTGAAGGAATCGAAGCTAGGGAACTAAGTTCGCTCATGTCCATTCGTGACTACATACGTCCTGGCGTTCTAGCCCATGTCTATCTTCAGGCTAAGGCCCAGTCTCGTTACGAGGGCGCAGACCGCGATGTTAAGGAAGACCTTCGAACCGCAGGCTTCGGTGCAGGGCTAATCAAGAACAACCTCAAACGCCTTCGCCAACTGGTTGAGCAGTTGCAGTGGTCACCACCGCGCTCGGTCTGGTCTGAGTACGCCAAAGAACATAGCTATGAGGATGCTGACCTACGACGAAAACACGATTTCGTACGACGTATTTTAGCTCGTCGCCGATGGTCCCTCGTGTGGGATATCGGTTGCAACACCGGCACTTATTCGCGTCTAAGTGCCGAACACGCAGAGTATGTTCTAGCGCTGGATGGCGACCAACTGGCGCTCGATCGGTTGTACTCAGAACTCAAACAGGAGGGGTGCCAGCAGGTTTTGCCTCTGTTAGTCGACATGGCTGATCCGACACCTGGCCTTGGGTGGAAAGGTCTCGAACGTCGACAACTTGGCGACCGGGGAAGGCCGGATCTAATTCTTGTTCTCGCCTTCATCCACCATCTGATCATCGGCCGGAATATTCCTCTAGGCGAACTGGTCGAGTGGCTGGCGCATTTCGGTGCAGACCTTGTGGTCGAGTTCGTTGGACTTGATGACCCGATGGTCAAGCGGCTCTTGCGCAATAGAACTGGACAGAGCATTGATTACTCAGCAGAAGCATTTGAGCTGGCCCTTAAAAAGCATTTCGGTTCAGTGACACAGGAGACTCTCGACTCGGGAAATCGTACGTTGTATTACGCACAGGCGAGACCAAATGGCGGCTGATACTAAGAGAGCCCTCGGTTTCTGGGCACTTCATGTGGCGGGACTGTGGAGTATTGGGGTCGTCCAACCAATCTTCGAAGTCTTGGGCAACAATCCTGAGTTCTTTGTGGCACACGACACGCGCGGCAGGGATCTATTTGGATTAATTCTGTGACTGTGTGTGGTTGCGCCTTTATGTATCGTAACGTTGACGTTGCTGGCGGGAAGAATTGGTCGTCGGTGCTATCAGGTGACGACTTGGACAACCTTGACCTTACTTGTGATGGTCGTCGCACTTCCTATCTTGAAGCAAAGTGTGGATCTGGGCACCAACGAAACTTTTGCCGTAGCTGGGGTAGTAGGCGCGATCGTGGCTTCGGGTTATTTCGTGTTTTCGGCTTTGCGTCTCTTTACGACTTTTCTGTCGTTCGCGACCGTTGCCGTCCCGATCGTTTTCTTGTTCCAAGCGCCCATCTTAAGCCTCATTTCTACCACTAATCAGGCTCCGTTACCTGATGTTGAATTTGAGAGAACTCCCCCAGTTGTCATGTTGGTTTTCGATCAATTACCGCTTCCGTCGCTGTTGGACCGGGATAGCCAAATCGACGAAACTCTCTATCCTCACTTCGCCGAGCTCAGTCGCGATGCGTCGTGGTTTCGTAACGCCAGTGCTGTCGGCACGTTAACCCTCGAAGCTCTCCCGGCGCTTCTCACCGGCAACTATCCAGCGCAGGGTCGATTGCCGACCACTGTCGACCATCCGTCGAATGTGTTCACGTTGCTTGGCCCGACCTATAGCGTTGAAGGATTTGAGCCCTTAACCCGGCTATGCCCGAAGGCAGTCTGCCCACCTCGGCGGCCGCCATTTTTTGTCTGGTATGCCTCCGTTCTACTTGATTTGAGCGTGGTCTACCAGCACATCGTCTTACCTGATGAGTTGACCGTCACGTTGCCGTCGGTGACGGAGAACTGGAAAGATTTTGTTGAGAATGATAGTTGGCTGGTGAGGTGGGGAGAACGCCGGACAACTGATCGACGTCAGATGGTGCACGAATTTGTCGAATCGATCGTTGCGCCTTCTCCTGAGGATCGACCGCCGTTTTATTTCCTGCATACCCTGTTGCCGCACGAGCCGTGGGTTTATCTCCCGTCGGGCAAGCAGTTCACTACTGACGGAAGCCCGGTGGGGCTGTCCCCTGGGACGAGCCGTTGGTCGGATGATTTCGTTGCAGTGGCTCGCAATTATCAGCGTCATCTTCTCCAGGTTCGATTCGCTGATACGTTACTTGGTCAGGTGCTTGACCGGATGCGAACGGTTGGTCTCTATGACGACGCGTTGTTGGTTGTTACAGCCGACCACGGTGTGACTTTTCGGCCAGGATTTCCGTTTCGGAGACCTCACGCTGAATCGTTTGTCGATCTTGTTTCGGTGCCTTTGTTTATCAAGCTGCCGAACCAGCAGACGGGAACGATTTTCGCGTCGAACGTGGAAACGATCGACATTGTACCAACCCTTGCGGCAGGACTCGGCATTCGGCTGCCCTGGGAAGCTGATGGTGTCGATGCGTTTGATGGTAGCGTCGACGCGCGAGCAGACAAGAGCTTATTTTTCGATGATCCACTTCAACGGATGACTGGCCCAGGAGACCTTCGCGCGGCGATTCACGAAGTCGTTACCAGAAAATACGAGTGGCTCGGAGACCCCGACGGATTCCATGGTCCGAAGGTCGGGCGTCATCAGGAACTTCTCGGCCGCCGCGTTGACGAATTTGAGGTTGTGGTGTCAGAGGATGTTCAGGTTATGGTCGATCTTCCGGCAAGCTTTGCTGACGTCGATCGGGAAAGTGACTTTATACCGAGTCATGTGAGTGGTGTCGTTAGGCCTCCGGATGGTGCGATAGAAATACGATCACCTGCACTCATCGGTGTGGCGGTCAACGGGGTTCTTGCGGGAGTTACGCGGCCATACGATTTTCCGGTCAAGGGACGCCAGTATGCATGGGAGGTAATCATCGACCCCGAGTTAGTGACCGATGGGTCCAATACATTGGAAGTCTTTAGCATTGAGGAGACTGCGACAGCCGCGGTCGTTTTGGCACGCGCGTACAGATCCGAGAAGGGCGAAGTGGAGGCCAACTTGGTTCAGGAGGGCGCGGAGGCACTCTGGAATGTCAAGGCCTCGGGGTTCCATAGGACAGAGTGGCTAAGAGATCAACTTTTCCGCTGGACCGAGGAGCAAGCTAGTCTCGTGGTTCCAGTCGATCAAGATACGCCGCCGTCCAGGCTTTCAATGGAGGTGCTCATGACTGGACCAATCACCAAGAAGGTCCAGATGTTTATCGACGACTGTACGTTGTTCGAAGGTCAGATCCGCGGGCGCCGACATTTAACATTTCCCTTGTCTGGCTGTTCACTCGGTTCTGAAATGGTTGAGATCAGACTGCAAACTGAAACTCACCAGCCAAGCAGCAATGACACTCGAGAACTTGGGCTCGCTGTGCACGCGATCGAGCTCCACTATGAGGAACCCTGACAACCTCCCACTAGGATAAGCGGTGCTTCTTACTTCAGGTGCCAGAGCAGGAGAATCGAACTGGGGGTCAGGTACGCTAGAAGAAAACAGGCGTTTTTATTGTGTAAACTTGATTCAACTTGATTAGGATTTTGTTCATGGGCTAAAGGATGAGCAAAATTTGCCAAAATTTTTGAGTGATTAAAACGGCAATCGAGATATCGTAGTAGCGCGTGCGATAGGAGGCAGCAATGACGAAAAGCCAATTCCGTGAGTTTTTGTTCGGAGCGAAACACCCCACCGGACTGCTGGTCGCAGCAGCTACGGTCGCCGTACTCCTTGTCTTGGAAGTTGGTGCCGTTGGCCAAGAAGCTCAGTTCCTGGTCGACGGTGAACACACTGTGTCGGCGCTGCCGTTGACTCAAGAGGCGCCGGGATATAACCCGAC
>CAZDQD010000069.1:0-11557 GCA_964507425.1 uncultured Vicinamibacteraceae bacterium | reverse complement strand
GGCCATTTGGGAAAAGGACGAAGGTGCCTGGCGGGCCGTTTCCAATAACCGGAAGTGTCGATGTCCGGTTTGGTTCCCTGAGGAGGGACGTCGGCGCTACGAAGTCGATGAGCAGCGGACCGTCTTCCATCTGGGGATGCTTCTTCGCCGTTCTCTGTGCGGGTTACACCGAAATGTCTGTAACACTGTTATAACAAAAATGCGTCCCTAGACGTCATTCTGTGTCTCTAACGGCGTTAAACGTCCGCGAATGTGCCTAAACAAAAAGGCCATAAGTCGTTATAATTACACGTAGTTAGCATTTTTACTAAGAAAACGGGCCGCTAGCTCAGTTGGGAGAGCGCAGCGTTCGCAACGCTGAGGTCGTGGGTTCGAACCCCATGCGGTCCACCAATTTTGTAGTTTCGTATCAGCTCACGCTGGGCCATAAAACGATCTAACGTGGTGGTTTCATTATGCGGTCGAAAGAATACAGTGCAGCCCTTCGCTGCATAGCTGGATGTGAAGGGACCCATTCCCTACTCACCCCTATCTACCGCTGTCCCACATGCCACGACCTTCTAGAAGTGGCACATGACCTTGACGCATTGAGAAAAAGAACTCCGGCTGAGTGGAAACAACTCTTCGATGACCGCTACAAACGAACCACCTGGCCATACGGTTCAGCTGTCTGGGGAAAAAAGGAATGGGTCTGCCCAGGCGTGCACGACGACAATATCGTGTCGATGGACGAAGGCGGCAGCAATCTTTTCTGGGCCGAACGGCTCGGCCAAGAACTTGGCGTCGAAGACCTCTGGGTGAAATTGTGTGGCAACTCGCACACTGGATCATTCAAAGACCTTGGTATGACGGTACTCGTGTCGACCGTCAGAGAAATGATTAACACTGGCACCCACATTCGCGCCGTCGCCTGTGCGTCTACCGGTGATACGTCTGCATCACTTGCAGCGTACGCCGCCGCTGGCGGCATCCCAGCCATTGTGATTCTACCGCGCGGAAAAGTGTCTACCGCACAGCTGGTTCAGCCACTTTCCAACGGTGCCACGGTACTCTCGCTCGATACCGACTTCGATGGCTGCATGGCGATCGTGCAACAACTGGCGACCGAAGCCGGCGTCTATCTGGCAAATTCCATGAACAGTATTCGCCTGGAAGGACAAAAGACTGTCGGCATCGAAATCGTGCAGCAATTCGATTGGGAAGTTCCGGATGTCGTAATTATCCCTGGCGGCAATCTTGGAAACGTCAGTGCACTTGGTGCCGGATTCGATATGATGGAAGCGCTTGGACTGATCGCGAAACGTCCGCGTATCGTTGTCGCCCAGGCCGCAGCGGCCAACCCGCTCTACCTTGCGTACAAACAGGACTGGTCGTTCGAAGCCATCAAAGCCACGCCCACACAAGCATCAGCCATTCAAATTGGAAACCCTGTATCCGTCGATAAAGCCATACGTACGCTCAAACGCTACGACGGCATTGTGGAGCAAGCCACGGAGAGCGAGTTGGCAGAGGCTGCGGGGCGTGCTGACAGGACCGGCATGTATAACTGTCCGCATACCGGAGTCGCACTAGCCGTCCTCACCAAACTTCGAGACCGGGACCAGATTTCACACACCGATCGCGTCGTGGTGATTTCGACAGCAAACGGATTAAAATTTACCGATTTCAAACTGGGATATCACCATGGCAATCTGCCTCAAATAAAGTCGCAGCTTGCAAACCAACCCGTTGAACTGCCCAACGATTACAATGCCGTCCGCCGCACTGTGGCACAATTGACCGGAGACTAGCCAGCGGCAACAAAAAGATCGCTTTACAAAATGTTACTCGAGGCTCAAGACATGCCAATTTACGAATACCTTTGTGCTGACTGCGACCACAAGTTCGAGATCCTTGTTCGAGGACAGAATCGACAGGTCTGCCCCCGCTGTGACAGCCAATCCCTCGAACGCCAACTTTCTGTTTTTGCGGTATCCAGCAGTGGTCTCCAAGCATCCGGACCAACGCTTGGTGCCTGTGGAACATGTGGTGACCCGAGAGGCCAAGGCTCCTGTTCCACCAATTAACACACTCGTAACCCAGGTGCTTGACAGCGTGTACATGCGCCATCGACAATAGAGCTCACTATGCCAGTACCGCGAATAACGAAAGAGACACTCCAGGAACGACTTGAGGCGACAGATGAAACATCGCCGGTTCTGGTCGACGTGCGTTTAAAGTATCCCTACGAACACAGCACGGTAATGCTCCCGGATGCAATTCGACTAGAACCGCCGGACTTTCCGATATCAGAACTCCCCAAGGACCGAGATATTGTCGTCTATGACTCTGACCCCGATGAACTTGTAAGTGTGCGCGTCGTCGCGGCCCTAATCCGAGACGGTTACCGCGCCAGCGCGTTGCAGGGGGGGATCGTCGAATGGTTAACTGCGAAACTCCCGACAGCTGAAAAAGACGCGCCTAAGCAGAAACCGCCAGTCGCTGGCGCGCTCAAGGGATAGCTCGCCGTCACTTGTAGCGGAATACCGCGATATAAATGCGCAGGGTTGCCATAGGCTTCACCGTATGTTTTTTCCTCGCGAGCAACGTCCCGCTCGTTGGACAACAGAGCGACGACCGTCCACCAATACGAGAACTACTTTCACTCCTCCAACAGCACTATGCGACCCTGGAGGACTTTTCAGCAACCTTTGAACACAACTATTCAGGTGGACTCCTCCAAGTAAGCCAAGCCGAATTTGGCACTGTGTCGATCAAAAAGCCAGGTCGTTGGCGGTTCGATTACGAAAGACCTGAACACAAAATCTTCGTTTCGGACACCCGCACGGTCTACTCCGTCTTCCCCGATGACCGACAGGTCATCATCAGTGAGGCGCCAACGGAGCGGGGCGCTTCAACACCGGCATTATTTCTAGCAGGCGAAGGAAATCTGACAACAGATTTCACTGCTGATTACGCACTAACAATTGACATACCTACACCTCATTGGGTCATTCATCTGCAACCGATTCGTACCGATGCCGATTATGAATATTTAACCCTCACCATAGACCCAGAGAATCTTGAAATCCGACAAATGGCCACCACTGATTTTCAAGGTGGCACCTCCACGTACACATTCACAAAATTCAAGATCAACACCAATTTGACCGATAACTTCTTTACGTTTGATGTCCCGCGCGACTTCGAGGTTATGAGGGATGATGTCTTTACACGGTGACACACTTCGGCACGTGCCCGCACGGTTGGGGACTTTTTCGTCTCGCTTCAAGGCAATCTCTGTCGTCGCCCTGCTTCTCGCCGCAGGCTGTTCGGCCAACGACGCCCTTCGGACCGGACGCATTGCTGAGCGTGAGCGCAACTACGACCAAGCAGTCATCTCCTATACGCGTGCTGTACAAGCCAATCCTCGCGACCGCGATGCGCAGCTCGCTCTGGAGCGCGCAAAACTACGCGCCGCTCAGGAACATTTCACCGCCGGGCGCCGGCTCTCGCAACGCGGACAATTCGAAGAAGCGCTCGCCGAGTTCCAAATAGCCTACGACCTCAATCCTGGGATGGGTGACATCGAAGAAGCGCTCCGCGAAACACGCCATTCCGTGCGCGCGAAGCTCGCACGACCCGAAAACGGCCAAACCGAACTCGAGGCGCTCATCGACAAGACCCGTGACGTCACCCTTCCAGGACTTGAACTACCGCGAAATCTCGAGTTGCCCGACTCCGTTGTGTTCCGTGACGCGAGTGTACGAACGGTCTTTTCTGCCCTTGGCCAATTCGCCGACATGAACATCCTTTTTGATCCACAATTTCGGGATGCCACAATCTCAATAGATCTCCGCGATACGACGTTCGACACAGCGATATCATCTCTTTCGACCAGCACCCAGAATTTCTATCGCATAACGGCTCCACGCACGATTACCGTTGTACCAGACACCCCGAACAAGCGTCGTGAATACGAGGAAGAAATCGTCCGCACGTTCTACCTGAGCAATGCCGATGTAACTGAAACGATTGACCTGCTCCGCCTTGTTATTGACCTCCGTCGTCTCGCGCCAGTCACCGCAACAAATGCCATCTCCATCAAAGACACACCAGAACGAATCGAAGCCGCCGCACAACTTTTAAAAGCCATCGACAAGGCACGCGCCGAATTAGTAATCGAAGTCCAGCTTCTTGAAGCAGACCGGCAATCTTTACGTGAGTACGGTCTCCAATTTGCGAGCGCCGGTAGCTCCGGTATAAATACCGCCGCCTCCGTCGCCGGAAGCGGCCTCGGGTTATCCTTCGACGACGTCCGCCGTCTCTCTGGTGCGGGCGTCTTCGTCGCTGACTTGCCCAGCCTCTTCATGCGTATGATCGAAAGCGACACGAGTACGCGCATACTTGCCAATCCACACCTCCGAACCTCCGACGGCGTGCCCGCAGAAGCCCGGTTCGGGGAAAGGGTCCCGGTTCCGGTCACGACATTTACACCGATCGCGGCAGGCGGCGTCAGTCAGCAGCCCATCACCTCGTTCAACTATGAAAATATTGGTGTCAATATCGACATCACGCCGCGAATCCATCACAACGATGAGGTCTCACTGACCATCGGCGTCGAAATCAGTAACATCTCTGGCACGGGGTTTGGCGATCTCCCACAATTCGGTAACCGTGAAATTACGACAACTATCCGCCTCCGCGACGGAGAAACGAACATTCTCGCAGGGCTAATTCGAGACGATGAACGCGAAGTGTTAGAAGGAATCCCTGGTCTCAACCGCGTACCCGTGCTTGGTCGAATCTTCGGGCGAAACCGTACAGAAACGCAGGAGACCGATATCATCCTGACCCTCACACCCCACATCATTCGGGTAATGGATCTCGAGGAAAGTGACCTGTTGCCCTTCCGTGTTAGCCGCGACACAGCCTCAGCAATTGTCAGTGGCGGTGCCGCCCCATCCCAGCCGCCAACGCAAGTCCCGCTCCCACCACAGCCCCGAGACTCCCCGCAGGTCACACCCGTCGTACCGCCGCCTGTAGACCGCTAAACCCCGCTTCGTTGATTAAGACACCTCAACCTTGGCCCCGAGGGTTCGGAGTCGTTCCACCAAATTGGCATAACCTCGATTCACAGTTCCGAGTGGACCAATCCGACTTTCACCCGTTGCCGAAAGCGCCGCCGCAATCAGCGCCATCCCGGAACGCAAATCCCGGGTGTCGAGATTTCTCCCATTTAACGCCCGTGGGCCATCAATTATCATCCGATGCGGATCGCACAAAAACAAATTCGCCCCCATACCACTCAATTGTTCAAGTGCAAACAATCTAAGCTCGTACATCCAGTCATGAATTAGCGTTCTTCCTTCGCACTGCGTCGCCAGTACACTGACAAGACTAACCATGTCACTTGGAAACCCTGGCCACGGCGCAGTAGTAATTTGTCTAACACCTTGCAGGTCCGACGGCATCACTCTCAATCGTTCATCAGTTATGTCACAACGAAGGTTCATCCGGTCCAGAATTGCAGTCACGGGCTCAAGGTCTCGAACACGTGCACCGGTCACTTCCACTTCCCCACCAGTAATGCCTGCAATGACCGCCCAACTACCAGCCTCAATATAGTCACCATCTAACGCATGCGTGGCACCACCCACAGAACCGCCACCCCTAATTCGTATCGTTGACGTACCGGCACCCTCAATCTCGACTCCCATGGCGCGTAGGAATCCACAAAGTTCCACAACATGAGGCTCCATGGCCGCATGCCGTATCTCCGTCACGCCATTCGCAGCCACCGCCGCTAGAACCGCCGTTTCTGTGCCTGTAACAGAGGCCTCTTCCATATAGATGGATGCTGGCTTAAGCCCATCATCGACCTGCAATTCGTAACCATCAGTGTGCACATCACGCACACCCATCGCGCGCAACGCCTGTATATGCGCCTCGAGCGTTCGCCTCGCTGGAAAATCTCCACCCGGAGGCGCTAAACGCGCCGACCCGAGTCGCGCCAGAAGTGGACCAACCAGCAACACCGAACCGCGAAGTCGACCAACCAGCTTCGGATCGGGTTCGTTTGTAGAAATATCCTTACACTGTATCGTCAACCTCGTTGTGCCGGCCCCCGAGATATCCGCACCCAGACATTCGAGCAACTGAACCATCACCTGCACATCTTCAATTCGCGGCACATTGGTTAGCTCACACCGTTGTTCCGTGAGTAAACACGCTGCCAACAGTGGTAAGGCCGAATTTTTGTTACCTTCCACATGAACCTGGCCAGCTAGACAATGTCCACCCTCAACAATAAGCGTCGATTTGGCCTCTTTCTTAAACGGCTGAAACGTCATAGAACCTCGTCAAATTCACCCAACAAATCAATCTCAGGAACTAACTCGATGCGATACCGTTGCGCCACTTCATCGCGACAGAGTCTCATTAATGCAAGCACGTCCGAGGCAGTCGCACCCTCCTCAGTCACGATAAAGTTACCGTGTCGACTAGAGACACGAGCGCCGCCACACTTTCGACCTTTCAGCCCGACACTGTCAATAAGCGCACCTGCTGAACAGGGCAAACCCGGTGGCAACCTATCTGCACACTCAACTGGGTTCCTAAACGCACATCCTGCACTTGACACATCGAGCGGCTGCGTTTTCTTTCGATAAGCTAATGAGGCCCGTGCGGTAGTTCGTAATCCTTCTGGGTGTGCGTCGTTTGCAGCAAACTCAGCCCATGTCACGGTCTCTTTCGTGCGATGCAGTCGACTACTATCGTACTGAAAGCGCATTTCTGCACGCGACACGGAAATTTCTCTACCCTCATTCGACACTAACCCGATCGACATCACCCTTTCACTAATCAACTGGCCTTGAAAATGAGCATTGCCATAAATAGCGCCACCCACACTACCAGGTGTACCAGCCCAAGATTCAAGACCACCAAGCCGTCGTTGAATCATCCAACGAATCAGACCATTGAGTGTCACACCTGCAGCCGCGCGAACGCCGCCTGACGCCAGCCGTTGAACGCTACCGTGCCGATTCCTAACAACAAGTCCACGAATACCTTCGTCGCTGACGAGTACATTCGATCCACCGCCAAGAATTGTTGTCTGTAAGCCCAACGATCGAGCAGCACAGAGAACATCAGCAAACTCTCTCTCTCCACGCGCGTCGACGAACCAATCCGCCGTCCCACCCAGTCCCAAAGTTGTGAGCGACGACATCGGAAACTTTCGATGGACGCGTGCCGGTGACACGAGTGCGCCAAACTCCTGAGCAATATCACGCGCTTCAGACACAAGCTATCTGCTCCATTGACCCGCCTAGCCTAACGCCAACTCGTCATCATGTTGCAAATTCAGCCTCAACCAAAGCATTTGCTTCACAGGCCTCTTCTCTCGTGCACATGTGAAACGACACCCAGTCCCCTGGCGCCAATTGACCCAACAGTGGCAGGTCCGCGCTTATAACATTTGCAATACGAGGATAGCCACCAACCGTTTGCCGATCAGCCATCGCAATAATCGGCTTTCCCTGTGGAGGCACCTGCACTGCTCCCATCACCAGTGGCTGCGAGAGCAACTCCTCTGTTCGATTCCACGTGACCGCAGTGCCTTCAAGTCTATAACCCATGCGATCTGAGTCCACACTAATGTTGTACGGCTTGGCCTGAAGGTCATTAATGACTTTCGCATCAAACCAGTGTTGGTGGACGCTCGGCAGCACGCGAACCTCACACCCTCCGAGATAATTTGGTCTCAACCATTTCTTTATCGGCTTCGGATGACACACCGTATCTAACGAGTCACCAATTGCCAATCTATCGCCACGCTTAATTGGCCTTCCCAAGAAACCGCCACATCGACTTGGCACATGCGTTGACCGACTTCCCAGTACCGGAGTCACGTCAATACCACCCGCAACTGCCACATACGCACGGGCACCGTTCGATCGCGCTCCAAAACTAAGCTCCTGCCCTGGCCTCGCGTGAATTACTGTATCGAGCGATACCGGAATATCATCAAGGAACAAAAAAAAGGCCGCGCCAGACACTGCGAGTCGTGCTTCACCTAAAAATCTCAACGTGGGTCCTCGCAAGGTGACCTCAAGACTCGCAGCTGACTCATGGTTGCCAACCAGAACGTTCGCACGTCGGTGCGCCACCGAATCCATAGCTCCTGACACAGACACGCCGTAACTCTGGTAACCCCATCGGCCCACATCCTGAATGGTCGTCAAAATTCCCGCATCCACGACCTCAACCGTATGCAGACGATTCATCGAGACTCCGCCAATAAAACGTCATACGTGGTCCTGTCAATTGGCTTAAATTTCACTCTATCGCCTGGTCGCAGTACAAACGGGGTTTCCGAGTTCCAATCAACCAACGCGCTCGGACAGCGTCCAATGATTTGCCAACCACCCGGTGAATCACACGGGTATACCCCCGTCTGCCTCCCTGCGATTCCGACGGATCCCGCCGGCACGTTAATGCGGGGTGTCTCCCGTCTTGGACTCGCAATCTCCGCGTTGACCGACCCAAGGTATGCGAAACCTGGCTGAAATCCCAACATGTACACTCGATACGTCAGGTTAGCGTGTATGCGAATAACCTCCTCCTGGGTACACCGGCCAAATGCAGCAACATCTGCCAGATCAAGAGCGAATTCATTGTCATAACATACTGGTAGGGTCACCTCCCTTATTGAATTTGTTTGAGGCTCGACGGTTTCACCGCCAAGCTCTCCCAGCAATCTAACGACTTCCTGATGAACAAACTCGCGACTCACGTTTCTCAAATCAAAATGCACCGTGACAGTCGTATACCCTTCAACCACATCACGAACACCTGCAAGATTCGCTGCACGAACCCGATTTCCGAGGCGCACACAGGCATCATTAATCTTGGGATCAATGCAATGACCAAGTGTCACCATCACCGCACTATCGCCGTCAAAAACGACGTCACGGCCTGGGTCCATATGACTAGCCACGAGATTTGTTCCCCGAAATACGATCTAAACGGAATCGTCGCAAGCACAACCGAACATCACGGCTATCGACCTAGTTCTCGGAGGTCCCCAAGTACCACTTCGTGGATACCGGAAAACCCCCCGTTCGACATAAAGACCACTACATCATCTTCTTTTGCACCAGCCACAATCAATTCCCGAATACTTTCAATGGATTGAGCGCTTTCTGCCGGTGTTCCGGATGTCTGGAGATCCTCTACCAATTCGGATACCGACAAACGCTCCGTCTCCGGAAGTTGAGTTCGATAGACCGGCGCGAGAATCACTTTGTCAGCAACAGCCAACGCCTTGGCGAACGATTCTTGAAATATTTTTCTGCACGAAGTTGCTGACCGGGGCTCGAAGACGGCCCAAAGGCAGCCTTCTCCGGTAACCTGTCGTAACGCATTCAAAGTTTCGCCAACAGCTGTAGGATGGTGCGCAAAATCGTCGTAGACTGATACACCTCGCTCAATGCCGCGGAGTTCAAGCCTTCGCCTCACGCCTTGAAAAGATCCCAGGGTCTTCCCAGCACTCTCTGGCGATACCCCTACGGCGGACAAGGCGGCTATCGCACCAACCGCATTTCGTACATTAAACGCACCTAATAGCGGCATCGTCACTTCTGCAACCACACGCCCACCATATCGAACGGAAAAACGCGTCTCTCTGTCACCGTACGCAAGTTCCGTCGCCCGCCAATCCGACCGTTCGCCTAGCCCGAACGTTTCAACACGACACAGCGGCAAAGTTCCGAGAGATCGAGCCCCAACATTATCAGCGCCCAATAAGACAACACCATTTCGTGGAACAGTCGATACAAATCGTTCAAACACCTGTCGCACTTGATCAAGATTTTGATAAATGTCCGCGTGGTCAAACTCGACGTTCCCCACTATCGCTACCTGCGGAAGATACTTCAGGCATTTCGCTGTCTTATCAAAATACGCACTGTCGTACTCATCACCTTCGACGACAAATGCATCTCCCTGACCAAGCCTAAAACTAGATGAAAAATTCTCAGGAATTCCGCCAATGAGAAAACTCGGATCTTTCTCGCACTCTACAAGAGCCCACGCGATCATCGAAGTCGTGGTCGTCTTTCCGTGCGTTCCCGCGACCACAATGGGATGCTTGTCCCATAGGAACATGTCACGCAATACTTCAGGAAATGACGCATACCGAAGACGTTTGTCTAACACTGCCTCCACTTCCGGGTTTCCTCGTGATACCGCGTTCCCGACCACCACGAGGTCGATATCCTCCGTGATGTGTTTCTTATCGTAACCAAGAAGCGGCGTAATGCCCTGATCACTCAGAAATTGGTCCATCGGCGGATAGATATTCGCGTCCGAGCCACGGACCTCGTAGCCTTTCGCCTTAAGCATGGCAGCCAGCGTGGCCATCGCCGTCCCGCAAATACCGATAAGGTATGCCGACGTCATACAACCGCTGCCTCGTCAATCACGACCTGGCCGGCGCCTGATCCATCGACAATGACATTAATACCCAGCGGTAACGTCAACATGGGATGCACAGTGTGCCCGGTAGGTAAACCGTACACGACTGGCCCTCGGACTGGTCGGAGCAGCTCCTTCAATACCGTACGAGCCGTCACTTCACCTGTGGGCTCATCACAATCAGGAAATTCTGCACAGATGACACCCGCAGCCTTTTCGAGCACGCCCGCCTGAGCCAGTTGAGTCAACATACGGTCTATGCGGTACGGACGCTCACCGATATCGTCCAGCAACAACACATACCCTTCAGGTGGGTTGAATTGAAACGGCGTTGCGAGCGAAGCCGTGAGTTGTGTCAGTGTCCCACCGAGCAAGGGCCCCCTTGCAGACCCACCTTGAAAACTCTCCAATTCGTCAAATTTAATCATTCCGTAAGAAACCGGATTCATCACCTGAGCCAACAGCGTGGCCTCATCGTAAAACTTCGCGCCCCGTCCCAACGTTGTGACCATCGGCCCGTGAAAACATACGAAGCCGAGAGAAACGCTCAGAAACGTCAACACCGATGTGATATCGCTACATCCAATCATCACCTTCGGAATCTTAGATAACTCTCTCTGACCGAGGAAAGGAAGCACTTGACTGCTTCCATACCCACCGCGCACGGCCATAATCCCGGCTATCTCGGGATCGTTCCAAGCTTGCTGAAATACCAGCGCACGGTTTGACGGATCACCTGCAAGATACCTTGTTTTTTCGAATACCCGCTCGTCATAGACTGGCTGAAAACCAAGTGTCTCTAATTCCTTTGTTCCGGCATCAAACAATCGCCGATCAAACGGACTCGCAAGTGCAAGCAATGCTATCTTGTCACCGCGCTGTAATCGACGTGGTTTTACCATGGTCTAGGCTAGTTCTCTCAACTCCGACGCGATCGCTTCGTGAACTGAATTTCCGACTATCTCTTGAAGTTCAATTTCACTTGGGGGCCGCCATTCCAAGCTCGTTCGTAAATACTTTTCCTTCGCCCCGCGTTGGCGCTCCAAAGCCTTCCTTACCCTCGCCTCCGGCAATCGTCCATCTTCGAGCGCATAAATCA
>CAZDQD010000068.1:0-2961 GCA_964507425.1 uncultured Vicinamibacteraceae bacterium | reverse complement strand
TCGTCATGTTCGTTGATGAGCATTTGAACTTTTGTAATGTTGTAGAGTCCTCGTTCTTTGAATCGTTGACTGTTGACGAGGTCGAGCACAAGGTCGCGGCCCTGTCCGGATAACCAGAGGTGTGCCGGTGCGTTCCAGCCGGTTTTTTTAATGCGCTGGCGGGTGTCCGTTGGAAGGATGTCAGTCATAGCTTCGCGCAATAAAACTTTTGTGACGCCATGGTGGATTTTCAGTGCGTTCGGTATGCGGAACATGAACTCGACTAACCTGTAGTCAAGGAAAGGCAGGAAATGGTCTAAGCCGAACGCACTCGTTTGCCGATCTTCAGCGCGCAAGCAGCACGGTAGCGTTTCCCGAGTGAGATCTTGGTACGTCCGGTTCTTGAGATAGCTACTGAAGGGGTGGTCCATTACTGGTTCGAAGTTGCTCAGGTCGTAGAACTCTTTGCTGATGGCTTCGTCGTAACGGTGCAAACGCTCGAGGTCAGGCAAACATCTTCCTGGATGCGCAGGCTCTGTCAGTTTACGCAGGTTGCGTTCCATGGCGCCGAAATTCTTCTTAAATATGGGGTGGTCGTGGTGGTATTCCCAAAGCGAAACCTCTTCGCGAAGGCTTTGCATTTGTTTCTTGTGATGGAGGTCAGCGAAGAAAAACGTGAAATATTCGTACTCGCCGGCGTTTAACTCGTCACCACCGAGACCACCAAACAGACTGTCGAACCCGTGTGTTGTTACTGATTGACACATGACGTAGTGGGCGAGCCACGTGGCAGTGGCCACTGGTTCGTCATGGTCTCTAACCATTTTTTGAATCAAATCAATGACATTGGGTGTTCCAATGTTAACCGGATGCCACTCTGATACGTGCGTTTCGAGCATGGATTGAATGTCGTCACTCTCGTCATAGGTGGAGTCCTCGTACACGGTGGAAATCGCTTGTTGACGTTGTCCCGTGAGTTTGACGGCACTCGCAAGAACCGATGACGAGTCCATCCCACCTGATAGAGAAAACACTGGATGACGAGCTGCTTTGAGTCTGACAGCGACAGCATCAAGAAGCAGATCTCGGTAATCGATTGCGAGTTCCGCAACCGGCGTTTCTAGATCGGTCAGATCTTGTATCGACCAGTACCGAATCGTAGTCACTTTGGTATCTTTAATACACAGCAGGTGTGCCGCTGGGAGCTGTGCGATGTCCCGGTAAGGAGATTCGTGTGGTACGTTGTCAAAATATCGATAGTGCGATCCAGCAAAGCGGGCAATAAAGGCTTGGTTGACGGTATTGGTTACGTAGGGCAGGGTGAGAAGCGCACGGGGACGTGATGAAAACGCAAAACTTGTTGAACCTTTTGCGTAGTACAGTGGTTTCACACCAAAACGGTCTCTTGCGAGCCAGGTGGTCTGGGTTGCTCTGTCATGCAATGAGATCGCAAAGTCACCGTTGAGACGTTCAACGGTTCCTTGAAAACCGTACCGTCTATACAGGTCTCCGACTAACTGTGCATCACTGTCGTAGGGTTGTCCAAATTCACGGCCGTTGTAGATGTGTCCATCAAGCGTGACGATGAGGTCGCCTTGTTCTACGATATTTGGCGACCATTGGCCACACCACCCGAAGTCCACACCACGGTTCTGAAGAAAGACGGTTTTCCAATCATCTTGACAAACAGACGAAATCATCCGTTTGGTCAACAGACGTTGATCGTCCTGGCGTATATGGTGGTGGATGCCTGCGATTCGTGACACGGAGTTCCTGTACGTTGGTGCGACCGATTAGTTTTGTCGTTCCCCTAACACGATACGCCAGTAATGGGGGATATCAACCACCATCTCCATTCTGTCGCCGGTTCGGCGGTCAGTGATGAGACTTGTTACAAATCCGTACTCCTCCATAAACGACCGAACTTCTTCCAGCGGATAGGTGTTGTGATAGACGCGAATATGACGTTTGCCCTCATCGAGATAACGGTCCGGTGTGAAACGGATGGTGAGCTGGGGTCCGAGGCTTTCTCGGAGTAGTATCCGTTTTCTGGCTACGTCGAGCAGTCGACTCAATCCCAAGGCATAATGCGGCGCGTTGGTCAGTACATTGAAACAGAGAACGTTGTCATACTGTTGCGAAGGGAGATTCTCAATCGACCCCAGGGTGAAACGGTTCGGTGTGAGTCTGGTCGTTTTGACCATTTCCTGTTTTGCGAGTGCGATCATTTCCGGTGTGTAATCAAGCCCGTAGTAATTGACGTCGATGTTACGACGATCAAATGAGTGGTAGTAATAGCCCCCACCGCAGCCAGCATCAAGGAGCGTTTCCCCGGGCTGCATCTTAGGGCCAATGATTTCAGCAGCTTGCCCGGCGCACGTCATTTCTTGAACGTCGCCACGGCACCGTCGTCGGTAGAGTTCCAGTGTTTCGCTGTCATTTGCCCACGGGTTTTGCGCGGGATTTGGTATATCACTCACTCACTTGACCGCGTATAAAGTCCACATGCTTTGCAGATATTGATCGTAACCCCGCCGTTTGGCTTCAGTGGGTGGTAGGTAATAAGTTGTTAAACAGGGCTCAACAATTGAAAACCCGTGGAGCAGAGAATCAAACTCTTGTGCTCTAAAAAAATGTGAAGTCCCTATATTGGTGAGATACATCTTCGATTTGTTGTCAGAAAGCACCAGCGTTCCGGGATCGCTTTCGAGTTGGTCATGCTTTTTCGCTTGGTAAACTGAATGTCCTACGTCAAGCATGTAACCAACGAACACGCCTCCTTTTTTTAACAATCTGCTGACTTCTTTGAAGGCTTGCTGGCGGTCGTGTCGGTTCAAATGTTGGAATACGCACGCTTCAATGATGCCGTCGAATGACGCATCTGGCAGTGGCACATCGCTGACCGAGGCCTCCAGTAGTTCACCAAGATGTTTTGTCAACCCGGCGTGCTCCAAATGCTTTTTAGCCAGGCCGAGTGCCGTA
>CAZDQD010000067.1:0-23443 GCA_964507425.1 uncultured Vicinamibacteraceae bacterium | reverse complement strand
TCGGGAGAGATTGGAGGCGTGATTCGCGACGAATCTGGTGGAGTATTGCCCGGTGCGACCGTCGTTTTGACCCATGTAGATACGGCATTTACTTCTGAGCAGATTACCGATGGCGAAGGGCGATTTTTCGCAGCGGGGCTTCCAGTGGGTAGATGGGATGTGGCAGCGACGTTGCCAGGATTTAGTCGTGTTGTACAGACTGGCCTCGAGCTTCAGATCGGACAGACGCTTGCCTTAACAATCCTACTTGAGATTGGCCAACTTACTGAGCAGGTGGTTGTGGAAGCTAGAGCTCCACTGCTACAGACGACAAGTGCCGAAATTAGTCAGGTTGTCTCTAATCGTGAGGTCGAACAGATACCGCTGAACGGGCGTCAGTTTCTTCAGCTTGCTCAGCTGAGTGATTCCGTCGTCATTCCGCCAGGCGGCACACGTGGTGCTGCGTTGCAGCAAGCAGGTCCGCTGCCCAATGTTGGTGGACAGCGTGCGGGACACAACATTTACCTGCTGGATGGAGTGAAGGTTACTGACGAACTGTTTAACAATCTTGTTATTAACCCGTCGGTTGATTCCATTCAAGAATTCAAGATTCAAAAGACCATGTATCCTCCAGAATTTGGCGGTAAAGCTTCCGCGCTGATCAATGTTTCGACGAAGACTGGAACGAATCAATACCAAGGGAGTGGGTTCACGTTTGTCCGAGATGAACAGTTTGATGCGCACAATTTTTTTGATCCTAAAGATAAACCTGTCCCGCCTCTTGACCAACGGCAGTATGGGGGCACGTTTGGTGGTCCGATAGTCAGAGACCGTACTTTCATGTTCCTGAGTTACGAAGGACAGCGGATGGACCGGTCGTTGACCCAGACGTTTTCCGTACCTTCAGCGGCAGTGCGCACGGGATTATTTGGTGATTCCGATAGAATCTGTGACCCGCTGTCGCGCAGCCCGATTGCCGGAACTTGTGGGTCATACTTTCCTGGAAATCAGATTCCAGCTGGTCGTATAGATCCGGTTGCATCAACCTTCTTGGAGCGCGTTCCTCAACCCAACGCTTCCGGAGAGGTGCAGAACTTGACGGCCGTCGGAGCTTCTCAGTCTGTCGTTGATCAGTTTAGCGTTCGTGTTGATCATCGTTTCGGCGCTAGTGACAGATTGTTTCTCCGACTCAGCAGTTTCGATGCCAATGATTTGCAACCGTTTGGTACTAGTGTTCAGGAAGAAACTCTAATTCCAGGATTCGGGCGAAGATTGGCCACGAAAACGAGAAATCTGGCGGTGAGTTATACGCGCCCGCTGGGAACCTCGATGCTTAGCGAGACTCGGTTCGGTTGGATGAATGTTGGTGGGGGACAATCGAGCCTCAATCGAGGCGTTGATTTTTCGAGTGCTGTTAACCTTCAGGGCGTCACGCGTGACGTTCGCGATGTCGGCTATCCACAGTTTGATACGGGCGGCTTGTACAGTGTCATGGGTGACCCGACAAGCTTTATCTCACGCAAGAACGAACACTTTGAAATTTATCAGAACTTGTTAATCGATCGCGGATCGCATCGCATCAAATTCGGCGGATACTGGTTTCATTTGAGATTCCGACCGGAAAATGCCGATACCGCAAGAGGAAGATTCCTCTACACCGGCCAATTTAGCGGCAATGCGTTTGCTGATTTTCTACTTGGTTATCCCGTTCAGGCTCGATCCGGAATTGGTGGTCGAGGGGACGAAAATGCTAGAACTAACTGGCTCCATTTCTTTGTGCAGGATGATTGGCGTTTGGGGGACCGCCTGACGCTAAATCTAGGGCTTCGTTATGAAATTAATCAGCACATGTACGATGTGGATAATCGGCTGTCGTCTATCGATTTTTCTGTTCCCGGTGGCCGTTATGTAATTGCTAGTGATGACCAAGGCAATATTTCTCCGACAGCATCAGCATTACTTCCGCACATGCCGATCCCATGGGTGACATCATCAGAAATAGGCTGGGATCGCAGCCTGCTGAGGCCAAGTAAGAAAAGGTTCGCGCCGAGAATTGGGTTTGCTTACGTTCCCGATGACAGTGGCCGGACGGTTATTCGTGGCGGATATGGTGTGTTCCTCAATCAGTGGGCATATAGCGTCCAAACAGCCTTCACGAAAAATTTGCCATTCTTTTTTTTGAAACAAGTTGATGTTCCATCAAATCAGTTCGTCCCGTCGTTTGATACACGTACCATACTGTCATCTGATCCGACCGGCAGTATCGGTGGTTCCATAATGGACCACGACTACCAAGTCGAGTACACCCAAACGTGGACTGGCGGTATACAAAGGGAACTCACGGATAGTAGTTCCGTTGAAGTGTTTTACATGGGTTCCCATACAACTGGGGCCGATAACTCGACAGTTCGTAATGTTCCGGTGCCTGGTGCAGGGCATATTAATGTCCGTCGGGAGATCCCTTCCTTAGCCGGGATTCGTACGATTCGTTTCGATGGCTATTCTATCTATCACGCATTGACGTTCAAACTAACGCGGCGGTTGTATAACGACTTATCATTCAATACGGCCTATACGTTATCTCGTTCTCAAGACGATGCTTCGAGCCCTGGACCGACTGCCTTTGAGTCCAACGCTCCCCAAGATGTCAGAAACATTTTTCCTGGTGAAGTTGCGCTTTCGAGCTTTGATCATCGGCATCAATTCGTCGGAAATAGCACGTATGAATTGCCGTTTCTGCGGGGCAGGGGTGGTTGGTTGGAGGATGTCCTGGGCAACTGGCGTGTTAACGGAGTCGTTACGGTCCAGTCGGGTGCGCCTTTTACGGTGAATCTTACGGAAGACCGTGCGAATATTGGTGCGGGCCCTGCTCAGCGTCCAAATTTAACAGGCGATCCAAATCTATCACGCGGCCAGCGATCTCCGGAGAAGTGGTTCGATACAGAGGCTTTTTCCCTCCAGGCGCCGCTGACGTTTGGCACTGCACCACGGAATGCAGTGTTTGCGCCTGGTCTTGCAACAGTGGATATGTCGTTGCAGAAGAGCTGGTATCTTTCTAATGGGAACCGATTCGAATTTCGGTGGGAGATCTTCAATCTTCTTAATCGTGCTAACTTCAATATACCGAATCGTTTTTTCGGGAATCCAAATTTTGGTCGTATCTTCAGTGCGCTCAACGCTCGTGAGATGCAGTTTGGATTCAGGTACGTATTTTAGGCGTGCAACATGGTGAACCGGCCCACCTTAATCATGGTCCACCGGTAAAGCAGTGGCTTTGCGTCTTATGGTGGTTCAATGATGTTTAGCTCAGAAAAGATCAAAGCATTATCACGAGAAGCGGGGTTTGATATTTGTGGTGTTGCTGCCATTGATGCTTTTCCTGAACTTGCTGCTCTTGATGACTGGCTTGCTAGTGGTTATGCAGGGGAGATGCGGTATCTGGAACGAACAGCTGTGAGGCGCCGAGATGTACGGAAGGTTATGCCGTCGGCAAGGTCAGTTATTTCACTTGGAACGTTGTACAACACGAACCGACCTTACTCAATTGAAATTACAGACCCGGAGCGTGCGAAGATTTCTCGCTATGCGTGGGGTGAGGATTATCACAACGTAATTAAAGGCCGGATGGATACGTTACTGGCAAGACTACGCGATGCAATAGATGTTGATTTTGAGGCGCGAAGCTATGTCGATACGGGACCGGTTCAAGAACGCGTGTACGCACAATACGCAGGCCTCGGGTGGATCGGCAAGAATACTTGCCTGATAAATCCAGAGCAGGGGTCATGGTTTTTTCTGTCTGAAATCATTACGGACTTGGTTCTTGCTCCTGATGCTCCGCAAACCGATCAGTGCGGCACGTGTACTCTGTGTCTTGATGCATGCCCAACGGATGCGTTGCGGTCACCTTGGGTTCTTGACGCCACACGATGCCTTTCATATTTGACAATCGAATTACGCGGTCACATCGATGAATCTTTGCGAGGCGATCTTGAAAACCACGTTTACGGTTGTGATATCTGTCAGGAGGTTTGTCCCTACAACGCTGCTCCCCTTTATTCTAGTGACACCGCTTGGCAATCGCGTCCTGAGTTCGATGACGTCAGTTTGGAACAGCTGTGGGAAAGGTCGGATGATGAGTTGGGGCCTCAACTCGACAATAGTGCGATGTCCAGATCGGGACTTGTTGGGTTCCGCCGAAATGTGGCGGTGTCGCTTGGAAACCAGGGTCCTAAAGTAGATGCATCGACTTTCGATACACCATCACTCTCCAAAGACGACTCCCGTAGCCATCCCGTGGTGAAAGACCATGTTCAATGGGCGAAACGGCGGCTCTCGAGTTGATGTTGGTTGTAGCTCCGTTCGTGAGAGAATGAACGAGCGTTCTGAAAACCGTTTTTATGAAAAATGATCAGGATCCACGTTCACTCGCACCGACGCTATTGGTTTCAATGCCACAGCTAAATGATCCTAACTTTCAGCGGACCGTTATTCTGTTGTGTGAGCACGGCGAAGAAGGAGCCTTTGGTTTAGTTCTGAATCGTAGAACGGATACTCCCGCGGCCGAGGTTGTGCGGCTGGTTCCTCCCGTTGCATCTTCTCAGTCTAGTAACAGTCTAGAACTTTGGGTTGGTGGACCGGTTGAGCCCGAGCGAGGTTGGATATTAATGGGAGCAGAGCCTGAGGACACTGCAGCCGTTGAGGTCTGTGAGGGTGTGTTTTTGTCTACGTCACTTGAATTACTCAGAAAGTTCTTGGAGGAACCGCCCCCACCGTACACGCGGTTACTTACTGGATACGCTGGTTGGGAGGCTGGTCAACTAGATGCGGAGTTTGCCGCATCAGCTTGGTTGAGTGTCGATGTTCACCGCGATATTATTTTTAACACGGATGCCATGGACATGTGGGAGACTGCGATCAGGCGTATAGGAGCGGACCCCTCGTTACTGCAGATGGGTGCCGGTTCTGTGCACTAAAGAGTTGGTGCAAGATTCTCGTGTCTAGCTACGGCTCGTATCGGAACACAACACCGTCTTTCATTACGAATCGGACACGTCCTGTGGCGGTGATGTCTTCCAGTGGATTACCCTCAACGGCTACTAAGTCGGCGTTGAACCCTTCTGCAATTTGACCGATCTCATCCCCGAGCTCCAGCGATTTAGCAGCTCTCGACGTGGCCGAGAGAATGGCATCCATCGGAGGTTGTCCACCGTTTTGTACACGGGCAATAAATTCCTCAAAGTTTCGGCCGTGGGAACCGGCTACGGCGTCAGTGCCAAAAACCACCTGTACTTCTGGGTTTTGTATCGTAGTTGTGAAGGTCACGTATCCCAGTCGCTGTGCTTCTTCCATACGGGAAAATCCTTCCTCCGTGTAGTTTCCCGTTCCCAGAAAGGCGTTTCGGTGGTCGTTGTAGTTGTCGTAGAGTAAACCAAGATGTGGGTCAAGATAGGTCTTGTGTCGAGCTAGAAGCTCTATTGTTGCTGCATCATATCGATTGCCATGTTCGATGGAACTACATCCCGCTTGTGCGGCTTGACTAACCACCTCGGAGCCATATGCATGTACGGCAACTCGAAGTCCCTGCATGCTTGCTTCATCACAGGCAGCCTGGATTTGCTCATTGTCTAGTGCCGGAACGCCACCATCTCGGATGCTGGCAGATGCAAATACTTTGACAACGTCCGCACCGTTAGTTTTCAGTTGACGAATAGCTTGCCGAATATCCTCTGGACCACCCGTGTTTCGAGTGATCGGACTCAAGGAGGTTAGGACTCGAGGTCCAGGGATGTCACCTCGCGCAATCCAGTCCCTAAGTTCACCATCGGCCGGATGTCCAAGACTTTGAACCGTCGTGAATCCAGCGAGAAGAGTGCGATACGCGTTTGACACTCCGTACAGCATCAACTGTGTAGGCGTTTCATCGTTTTGATCACTATGGATTTTCCCGTCTGGGTCGAAATGCGATGTGAGGTGTACATGCGTGTCAATCCAGCCTGGCATCAGTGTGAACTCAGACAAGTCGTACGTAACCGCACCCCTCAAACCATCGATTCTGTCTATTTTTCCGTCTGAAACGAAAATTCGTCGGTTGGTAAGCGTCTGACCTGTGCCGTCAATTAGTAGTCCCGCACGGATGGTGATAGGTCCATCGGGGGCTTGACTGGCCATTACAGACGTACTTTCCAAACCACTCGTGGTTAGAGTCATGAATAGCGCCAATGTGCATCCGACCGACAGGGCTATTCCGCTGTATTTGGTAACGGTCATAATCGTCTTCCTCTTGATCGCGTTGAACGGGCAGAGTTACGGTTCTGCCGACGCTCCACTATTGTGTCGAGCTCAATACGGCGTGCGTCTAGTTCGCTACGTTCCTTAACCATTTCATGATAGTGCATCAACTGTTTTGGTTGAAGCTCTCTCTTGTCGATTGCCTCTCTGACAGCACAGCCAGGTTCTGTTTGGTGGCTACAGTCTCGAAATCGACAACGGTTGGCCAAGGATTCGATTTCGGTAAAAGAGTTTTCGATTGCTTGGTGACTATCCCAGACAGCAAGTTCACGCATGCCTGGAGTGTCGATAATGATTCCACCCTGTGGACGCACAATGAGTTCTCGGTGAATCGTGGTATGGCGACCACGACCGTCAGATTTTCGAACAGTTCGTGTCTTTTGCCTTTCTTCACCGAGGAGTTTATTGATGATTGATGATTTTCCGACTCCCGATGAGCCCAAGAGAGCGATAGTTTTACCGGGTTGAAGATATTCGCTGAGTACGTCAATTCCGACTGACGTATGGCAGCTCGTTGCGTGTATGGCTACTTGTGGTGCGACCTCGCGTACTTTACCGATACAAGCGTCGAGATTATCGTGAAGGTCGACCTTGTTGAGCACAACGACTGGCTTGGCACCGCTTTCTGAGGTAGCAACGAGATATCGACCAATGCGACGAGGGTTGAAATCGTGATCAAGTCCTGAAACGATTAAGACAATGTTGATGTTGGCTGCTACGACCTGTTGAGTGGTTTGGTCTCCCGCTGCTTTACGAGTGAAACAACTTTGTCTTGGGAGCACCGACTTGATAGTTGCGTTGCGTCCAGATTCATTCTTTGCCAACGCGACCCAATCTCCGACCGCTGGCAATTCAGATTGAGTGGCCGCATGATGCTTAAGGCGACCTGCTGTTTCTGCAAGTAGTTCGCCGTCGTGCGTGAGAACACGATACATGTGATTGTGTTCAATGCTAACCCTGCCTGGAGTCAGTGCTTTATTATTGAACGTGTCAAAGGCGAGTGCGAAACTGCGATCCCACCCGAGGTCGCTGAGTATGGTTTTGCTCACAGACGTTTCGCTAGGTAAATGTGGTTTCATAAAGGGCCGTCTAATTCAGACTCCAATACTGTCAGCTGTGGTCAGCTCGTTAGGATTAGACATGATTAGTCTACGCGTAGCTGTGAACTTCACGTGATGAACCTGAACGACATTTAGTCGATAACCATCGAGAGGTGGTAGCTGACTAGTCATGCGTCTGTTGGGCTATCCCACAACACCGGATGCCTGTTTGCCACTTGCTGTTCTGATTGCGTCGTCAAACCATGCACGCCAACACCTAAGAGTCGAACAGGCTTTTCTGTAATATCAGTCCGATCAAGTAAGAGTAGCGCGCGTCGAACAAGCGCGTCGCGGGAAAAGTTCGATGACGACTCGGTGTTTCTGCGCGTAACAGTAGTGAAATCATGGTACCGAACCTTCACTGTAACGGTTCGCGCGTGCATCTTTTTGTTGCTGAGCCAATCGGCATTGGCCTTCGCCATTCTTTCTATTTCAGTTCTAATGGAAATTAAATCGGTCAGATCGTTGGCGTATGTACGTTCCGCACTGTGTGATTTTACGGTACGACGTGGCACCACCGGACGGTCGTCGATCCCACGTGACAACAGTTTCAGCCTGACAGTCTGGTTGCCAACAATTTTGCGTAGGTCACGATCGGCCATCGAGCGAACCTCTGTCAAACGCGTGATACCGACGTTTCGCAATTTTTCAGCGGTTATCGGGCCAACACCCCAAAGAGATTCGACAGGAAGTTTCTGCAAAAATGCTTCTATCCGTTGGTGTGGAACGACAGTCAATCCGTCCGGTTTACGCCAGCTAGACGCAATTTTTGCTAAAAACTTGTTTGGAGCAACGCCGGCCGAGGCTGTCAAGTTCGTTTCTTCGAGAATTTGAGTTTTGAGTGTTTTGGCGATTTTCGTGGCTAGTGGTTCTCTCCACTTGTTTTCAGTTACATCGAGATAAGCCTCGTCTAATGACAGTGGTTCGACTAACGGAGTCACTGTTCTGAAAATACTGAAGACTTGGCTGGACACAGCCCTATATTTTGAAAACTCTGGCTGTACGACGTGAAGTGTCGGACAGATTCTAAGAGCTTTACTCATGGACATGGCTGATCGCACACCGAAGGCTCTCGCTTCGTAGCTAGCGGCAGCTACGACACCGCGGGTCTCCGGACGACCGCCGACGGCAATCGGTTTTCCTTTGAGTTCAGGTCGGTCACGTTGTTCTACCGATGCATAGAAAGCGTCCATGTCAACGTGAATGATCCGACGTTTGAGTGAAACCACAGCGAAAGTCTACTACTATGAGGAGAAGAGAAAGCTACAGTGGAAAATACGGATAAGAAAACAAAGAAACGAGTTACACAAGCTGCTTGGCAGGAAGCACGTGCGTTGATGTGGCGGTACCGCTACCGGCTTACGCTTGGTCTTGCCATGATGGTGGTTAGTCGCCTATCTGGTCTTGTCCTGCCAGCGATGTCAAAACACATTATCGATGTGGTGGTACCGCAAGGCCAAATTGACGACCTTATTTTTTTTGCTGGCATAGGGTTTTTAGCGACGGTCGTGCAGTCTGCTACAGGGTTTGGGTTGTCTCAGGTATTAGGTGTAGCTGCACAACGGGCGATTACTGATATGCGTAAGCAGGTTATGGCGCATGTTTCTCGGTTGCCGATCAGTTACTTTGATTCGACACAGACCGGCGTATTGATTTCACGCATCATGACGGATGCTGAGGGTATTCGAAATCTTGTAGGCACCGGGCTGGTCCAGCTAGTTGGAGGGATTCTCACTGCGTTTTTGGCACTAGGCTGGCTCTTTTTCCTGAACTGGCGATTAACCACGCTTACGCTGTTCATTCTTATTGTGTTCGGTATTGTTATGGCGATTGGGTTTTCTCGATTGCGTCCAGTGTTTAGAGAACGGGGAAAGATCAATGCCGCCGTTACTGGAAGACTGGGAGAAACCTTGTCAGGCATTCGTGTGGTAAAAGCCTATGCAGTAGAAAAACGAGAACAGTTGGTGTTTACGAGAGGTGCACATCGTTTGTTTCGGAATGTGGCAAAAGCTGTTACCGGTGTATCTGCAGTTACATCTGTTGCTTCACTTGTCATGGGTGTGATCGGGGCCCTGATGATCGTGCTTGGGGGGCAGGCCCTGATCGAAGGGGTTTGGACTACGGGCGCACTTTTACAGTACATCATCTTTACTGGGCTTGTAATTGCTCCAGTGATTCAGATTTCTTCGATAGGGACTCAGGTGACCGAGGCATTTGCCGGGCTCGATCGAATTCGAGAGATCAGAGAAATGGTTACGGAAGATGAGGAAGATGATTCTCGTCAACCGTTGGGGATACTAGGAGGCGAAGTCAGTGTCGACGACCTTTGGTTTGAGTACGACCCTGGTGTACCCGTACTCAAGGGGGTTTCTTTTACAGCGCAGCCGGGTACAACTACAGCACTGGTCGGTTCAAGCGGCTCCGGAAAAAGCACACTCCTTAGCTTGGTGATGGCCTTCAATCGACCTACGTCTGGAAGTGTGTTGATTGACGGTCGCGACCTGAACGATATTAGCCTGCGCGACTATCGCGCTGCCCTCGGCGTGGTGCTGCAAGAGAACTTTCTCTTTGATGGCACGATCAGGGCAAATCTCAGCTTTGCTAATCCCGGTGCAAGCCTCAACGAGATCAAAAGGGTTAGTCGTATTGCACATTGTGATGAATTTATTGATACCTTCCCGGATGGTTACGACACGATTGTGGGTGAGCGCGGTATCAAACTGTCTGGAGGTCAACGTCAGAGGGTTGCTATTGCTCGCGCGATTTTAGCCGAACCAAAGTTACTCGTTCTTGACGAAGCCACATCGAGTCTCGATAGTGAAAGTGAAGCCATGATCCAGGACGGTCTTCTTTCGCTTCGAAGTGGCCGTACAACATTTGTTATTGCTCACCGACTTTCGACTATACAAAGTGCTGACCAGATACTTGTGCTAGAGGGCGGTGTGATTGTTCAGAAGGGAACCCATCAGGAGTTGCATTCGATGCCAGGCCGCTACAAACAGTTGTATGACAAGCAGTACGGTTTGGAGAGAAACCGATTTATCAATCCCGGAGAGGATTTTACGCCCGAACCTGTGACAACTGAGTTAATTTCTCGGCACGGTCATCAGCAAAGGCGCTAGGATTGTCAAATGGTGAACCATGCTTTAGCGCGTGCCTGTGCAGTCCAGATTGCTTTAGTTCTGCTTTACGTTGTTGGCAGTGCGAGTGGCGGGCTCGTAGAACAAGGAATGGGCACTGTGGCCGGCATTGTGGTGACCGATACAATTCCGGATGCTCGGCTTGTTGCTGTTACAACCGACCAAGCGGTTTGCGGAAATCAGGTCGAAGACCGGGTCGCAATCGTAAACTCTCAAGGCGGCGTTGCAAACGCGGTGATTATTGTGACGGGAGCTCCTTGGGGTGATGTTAAGCCAGAGCCAGTAATTAACAATGCGGGCTGTTACTTTGTTCCACGCGTCCAGGTCGCGGCGACTCGTTCGTTGGTTAAGGTGACGAGTGAGGACGATACGCTGCACACTACTCATGCATACGACGATCGCCAGCGAACTCTCTTCAATATAGCAATCCCCGTTCCAGGTATTCAGATTGATCGGCCGTTGCGTCGTCCGGGGCCTGTGAGGATCGAGTGTGACTCTCATGGATGGATGCGTGGATGGGTCTATGTCACTGATGACGTCGGGGCGGTAAGCGGACTAGATGGCCGGTTTGAATTAACCAGTATTCCGGCTGGTTCATATAGCGTAAAGGTTTGGCACGAACTGTACGGAGAGCAAAATCAGCAAGTTGTGGTGACTGCTGGTGGGGTGACTGAGATATCCTTCAACTTTGAGTAGCCTCTGGTCGTTCTTTACTAGCCCGGGCTTTCCGGCCTCCACCGCAAGCCATAACTGAGTATGCGTTGGAGCAGTTCCTCGTAGGACAGGCCGTTTCGTTCAGCAGACTCTGCGAAATCCTCTCCAAAAGCTAGCTGCGGATTCGCATTTGCTTCCATGACGAAAAATTTGCCTTCTGAGTCCAGTCGGAGGTCCATTCGAGCGTAGCCGCTCATTTCAAGTGCACGGTAAACTCGTTTCGCGACACGTTGGATTTGTTCCACTAGTGTATTTGGTAGATCTCTTGCTTCGTTCGTAATAATTTTGTGTTTCTTTTGGTAATCGACATTCCATTTAACACGGTCCGTTGCGATCCGGTGAGCGCCGTCTGGCAGTTCTGAGAGATTGATTTCCCACACAGGAAAGACTTGCAGTCTTTCGTTCCCCATAACCCCGACATAAAGTTCGCGTCCGTCAATAAACCGTTCGGCAATAGCATCGGTTCCGATCGATTCATGGACGAAGTGAACGCGTTCGTGAAGTTTAGTTTCGTCATCTACGACGGAAGCTTGCGAAATGCCAATGGAAGCTTCTTGCGTCAATGACTTCACTATTACGGGAAATTTAAGCCGTCTTGGTCGTCGTATAGCGAGCCCTCGTTTAAAGACACTAAACTCCGGAACAGGAATTCTGTGATAGGCCATTAATTTTTTTGACAGCGCCTTATCTCTCGAAAGCAACATGCCTCGTGGATTGCAGCCAGTGTACGGGAGCCGAAGCAACTCGAGATAGCTAACGACATTCATATCGAACACGCCGATTTCGTGAAACGCTTCCATGAGGTTAAACGCGATGTCTGGTTTGAAGTCGTCAACTGTTTGGCGAATGAGTCCGAGGTCATCTTTAACACCGAGTGTTCGTACTTCGTGTCCGATATCTTCGAGCGTGCTCGCGACATCAAATTCAGTTTTCCATTTTGCTGTTGCGAGATCGTGCCCTGATGTGTCGTCCGGGGGAACCATGTAGTCGTGCATTAAGGCTAGGACGCGGAGTTTTTTCATAGTGCTACTCGGTGTCGCCCCCCGTGAAGGTAGTTCATGGTCTGAACGGTCAGGAGTACCGTGAAATCTATTTTAGCGCGCTCTTCAGGTGTAGTGAGTCGAAGATTGAGTTGTTCACAACGGGTGATCATGTCTTGGATGACTTGATCGATCGTATATTGATACGTCGACGTCCAGTCTCCGACAAGTCGCCGCACGTCTCGCCTAATCCGTTTCAGAAATTGAGCAGCCGAAAGGTGATTAGCAAATTCCGGTTCGTCCGAGAATAGTCGACGGAGGTCTCGATCATAAAAGTCTGGTCTGTCGACACCGTAATGTTGGCGTTTTCTGGTGTAGTGCTGGCGCAACGTTTTTTTGAGACTGGACAATGGTTCCTGCACTCTGGTCGTGGTCTCTAGGGGTAGGCATCGAGTCACATCTTTCATGAGTTCATCCATATATGTCAGCTTCTTTAGAGCTGGCCAGTCTGTATACCTTTTTCGCCAATCTGTTTTCGGATCGAGCCAGACGGCGAAGGTTTCGGCAAAATCTTCGTCGGGATGGCTCTGTGCGTACCAAGAATCGAGATGGAGCACGAAGCTCTTACTGTAAGGCCGAGGCGTGTAGTAATCAGGGTAATCTATTGAGGATTTCCCAAAAATCTTTTGCCGTCGCCGCCGCCGTTGAAGCCGATAAGCGTTGTCAATGGCGTGCCCAACCTCATGTCGAAGTATCTGCAGGCACCACGTTTTGGTCCCGCCCTCCACTTCTAGCATCTGATTGAGTTCGAGTTTTGCGAGTCGTGGATGTGCCAAATAAAAAGGAACAGCAACTCCGGGTACTCCATCCGGTGTGAACCACTCATCGGACAGCCAGAAGTGAGGTTTGAAGTTAATACCTCGGTCTATCAGCTCCTGCTGGACCTGTGTGATACGTCTTTCAAGCGGCGTTCCATCAATAGTTACCCCGAGGTCGCACATGCGAACATCTAGCAATTTGTCGTCTGGCCAGCGAACCCAAACTGGCTTCGGCTTCCGTGGTCGGCGCACTATGGCGGCAGCAGTGTTAACAACTGGTGTCTCTGTCATTGAGTCGCGCACATTATAAGAGGCCGAAATACTTTGTGAATCAGTTTTTGGACAATAGTTAGTTCTATCTTGTGATCTTTGAGGTGTTGCAGCGTCTGTGCGATGTGATTCTCGTCTTTCGACGCTGTGAGTCTGTTCCCAGAGGGGTAAAGAACGTTACGATCACTATAAATGGGACTAAATTATATCTATACGATGAAGGGGCTTAGTAAGAGTTATTCCCAAAATCGTTCTGTGCTGAAAGACATTTGGCTGTCTTTTTTACCTGGCGCAAAGATTGGCGTACTGGGTCTTAATGGTGCAGGCAAAAGTACGATTCTTAGAATCATGGCGGGTGAGATCTCAGAGTTTGAGGGTGAGGCTTTTCCGGCTCGAGGTGTTTCTGTTGGGTACCTATCACAGGAACCCCAGCTTGATCCGTCGAAGAATGTAGCCGGGAATGTAAATGAGGGCGTTGAAGCGGCACGATCTTTGTTGAAGCGCTATGACGAAGTTGTTGCCTCGCTCTCGTCGGGTTTGGTTTCGCCAGAGATGGATGAAGCGCTCGAGGAGCAGGGCGAACTCCAGAACAAGATCGATGCCGTCGGAGCGTGGGATCTTGATGCCCGCGTGGACATGGCGATGGATGCGCTTCGGTTGCCATCTGGTTCTGCGGATGTGGGTCAGCTTTCCGGTGGTGAGCGACGACGTGTGGCGTTGTGTCGATTGTTACTGCAGTCGCCTGATTTGTTGTTACTTGATGAGCCGACAAATCATTTAGATGCCGAATCGGTGGCCTGGCTGGAACGGTACTTAGCCGATTACAGTGGCACCGTTGTGGCTGTGACGCACGATCGCTATTTTTTGGACAACGTGGCTGGATGGATATTGGAACTAGACCGCGGTAGTGGAATTCCATGGGAGGGTAATTATTCTTCGTGGCTAGAACAGAAGCAGCAACGTCTCGATGTAGAAGCGAAGCAAGAGGTTAAACGCCAACGGACGTTGCAGCGGGAGCTTGAGTGGATTGGTATGTCTCCACGGGCACGTCAGGCAAAAGGCAAAGCCAGATTAAATGCGTACGAGCGCCTATTAAATGAGGATGCTCAAGAGAAACTTGATTCTGTTGAAATTTATATTCCTCCGGGGCCACGACTTGGAAACACTGTGGTGGAGGCAACCGACCTTATTAAAGGCTATGGAGAAACCGCACTGATTGGTGGTTTGTCGTTTACGTTACCACCAGCTGGTATCGTCGGCGTTGTTGGACCGAATGGTTCTGGGAAGTCGACATTGTTAAAACTTATCGCGGGCGAGGAGCAGCCAGACGCAGGGACCATCACTCTTGGTGAGACGGTTAGGGTCGGTTACGTCGACCAGAGCCGAGAGCTCGATGCTGAGAAAAATGTGTGGGAGACGATCTCAGGTGCCGAAGATGAACTGGTACTCGGGAAGCGAACGGTTGCTTCTCGGGCGTATGTGTCATGGTTTAACTTTCGGGGTGGTGATCAACAACGAAAAGTTGGAGAACTGTCTGGGGGAGAGCGTAATCGTGTTCATCTCGCGAGCCTACTCAAGGATGGGGCGAATCTGTTGCTTCTCGATGAACCGACTAATGATCTTGACGTTGATACGTTACGTGCACTTGAAGACGCGTTACTTGATTTTGCAGGCTGCGCGGTGGTGGTCAGTCATGATCGCTGGTTTCTTGATCGCATCGCAACACATATCATCGCGTTTGAGGGTAATAGTCATGTTGAGTGGTTCGCAGGGAACTATGCGGATTATGAGGCTGATCGAAGGCGCCGTCTCGGTTCTGAGGCCGAACGGCCCCATCGAATTAAATTCAGAAAGCTAACGCGCGTGTGAAGTGCGTTTTCAGTCGACTCATGATCGGCCTGGACATTGCAGTCAAATCCGGTCCTGAGCTGTGCATGGCAGGTAGAACTACATTTCCTGCGGCGGTCATTTACTGTTTTGGGGGTTCTTTTTCTTGGTGCGGAGACGGAGAATCATTGGGCCGAAGATGATTAAAAAGAGAACAATGACAATAGCAATTTCGGCAAGACCGAGCATCGTGTTCCTTCTTTTAGTTTCTGGCCTAAACGGGCTGAAAATTCAAAGTTGCTAGAAGATCCGAACTGCTAATTTTAGTTCCATCAAATCTCAACATGGCAGTACTGCTGTTACGTCTGTTTGTCGGAAATGGCGCTGCAATGATCATAGGTAATAACAGGCCTGTCGGTTATTGAGGCTTGAGATTAGTTCGAACACCTTCACTGCTTACGGATGACGTGGGATGCGATTGCTGCTGCGAACAACGCTAACCCAATAACATCTGTTGTCGTGGTGGCGTAAAAGAGCAAGAGTCCACCAGCGACACTGAGAGTTCGCTCGAGCGTCGTTGTGGGTCGAAAAAGCCATCCACCAAGTCCCATCGCGAGCGCACTAACACCGATGGCTGCAGTTCCAACGGTCCTTACGATGTCGATGATCGGCGCTTGAAGGAGTACGCCCGCGCCTTCTGGACTCACGGTAAATGCGAAAGGCACTAGAAATGCTGGTAGCGTGTACTTCCATGTCAGCATCATAGTTTTGAATGGGTTGCCACCCGTAATCGCAGCGGCAGCAAACGGTGATAGCGCAGTTGGTGGGCTTACCTCTGATAGGACGGCATAGTAAAAAATGAACATGTGTGCGGCAAAATCTGGCACTCCAACAAGCGTGAGAGCCGGGGCAATCATTACTGCGGCAATAATGTAAGAAGCTGTAACAGGAACAGCCAACCCCAGCATCCAGACGCCAACGGCAGCGTACACCACCGTTAAGAAGACATTACCTCCGGCAAGTGCGACAATAATCCCAGCTATTTTGAGACCAAGTCCCGTAAGTGTTACGACGCCGACGATAATTCCGGCAGTAGCAGTTGTCGCTGCAACGGACAGTACACCCCGTCCTCCCGCTTCCAGTGCGGCTGCTAGTCGTCTTGGCTTGAGTGCTTGTTCAGGTCGAAGAAAACTAAGTGCTATAGCTAACAAAGTAGAAAGAAACACCGCTCGAAACGGCGTCATTCCGCTCACTAGAAGTACTACGATCGCGACAAGAGGAAGAAATTGATAGCCGGATGTACGAGTTAGATAACCGACGGAAGGAACATCAACGTCAACAGCCTTAGTGCCGAGCCTTCGAGCATCGGCCTCAATCATCAGCACGATAGAGAGGTAGTACAGAATCGCCGGAACGATAGCCATCACGATTACTTGGAGATAGGTGATCTGTAAAAATTCAGCAATCAGAAAGGCGGCTGCGCCCATTGTTGGGGGCGCCATGATCGCTCCGATTCCGCTGGCGGACAGGATGCCGCCACCGACCTCGGCTGAGAATCCAGCGCGACGCAGCAGTGGCCAGGCAACGGCGCCGAGGGTGACGGTGGTTGCCACTCCACTGCCAGATACCGTTCCAAGTAGGAACCCTGATAAGGTTACGGTTCGTCCTGGTCCCGCACCACTATTCGACCGGCCAAAGGCTGCCATTGTCCATGTGATGAAGAATTGGCCGGCACCGGAATGGGCAAGTATCGCTCCAAATATTGTGAACAACACGATAAAGGTAGCTGCGACATTCAACGGCACGCCAAAAATACCCTCGAGCGTCATGTACAACGTACCGATGAGTCGGGCGGGGTCATAGCCGCGGTGGGCGAATAATTCGAGTCCAACGAGTTCTAGTAGTGGTCCGTAGTACCCGTAGAGTAGAAAGCCAACTGCCGTTACGGGTAAAATCGGTCCGACTGTCCGACGGGTTGCTTCGAGGACTAGCAAGGTCGCAAGGCCACCTAGAATCAGGTCGATGGCGAGTGGCGTTGCCGCGCGGTATACAAACTGGTCGAAATCAATAACTGGCCACAGCAGCGCGATCCCTGAGCACCCGATGAGTGCCCAGTCAAGAACGGTTACGCGTGCTCTCGATTTTGGGCGCGCCGGAAAAACTAGGAATGTTAAAACGAGGGCAATTAAAAGAAAGCTAACGCGATAGATTTGAGGTTGGACAATACCTACCACCCAATATAACGCGTAAAGTGATAGCCCGACCGCGAGCGAGGATGCAACGCCACCAGATAAACCAGTTAGGTTTCTGGTCGGAACCTCCGACTCGGGGTCTTCTTGCACGTTGGGGGGCGTATCCACCGTTTTCAGTTTCGATCCTGCCCTTGCTGCGGATTATTGAGACGACTCCGACCAAGCATTTTGTTCAGAATAGTAGCGGATAGCGCCCTCGTGAAACGGTATCGGCGATCCAGTTGTCGCCGATTCGATAGCTAGTGTTGCAGCCATGGGGTGGATGGCGGCTAGTTCACGATGCTGTTCAAAAAGTACACGGGTGATGTCGTGCGCTAGGGTATCGTCCATTTCTTCGTGTACAACCAAGATATTTGAAACAGCGACGACGGTTACGGTGCTTTCCATTCCGGGGTAGACCGATGAGGGTATTGGTGAGTTGTGATACACGAGTGAACCGTACTGTCCTTGAAGCGTATCAAGCGTTTCGCCATTTGGAACGACCTTTATGGTTCGTCCAGGCGTTGACGCTAGGTCAAGTATTGCGCCTGTCGGTATTCCACCGCTAAAGAAAAAGGCGTCAATTTTATCGTCCTTAATCGCATCGACCGATTCGGCGGCCCCAAGACTTTGTTTAGTGATGTCGGTATCCGGGTTGACACCAGCCGCTTCCAGAATACGAAACGCACTTACTTCAGTTCCGCTCCCTGGTGCTCCCGTTGAAACAATCCGCCCATTCAAATCGGCTACGGTTTCGATGCCGGTGCCCGTTACCGAAACGATATGATTGTAGTTGTCATAAAGTACTGCGATGGCACGCATTGGAACTGTGCCGAAGTCGGCAAAGACACCACGCTGATTAGCCGCGTCATCAATAGAGTCGGCTAGCCCAAAAGCAATGTCTGCTGATCGATTAGCAATAAACTTTAAGTTGTCGACCGTGCCAGCGGTTACCTCAGCGGTGGCTTCAACTCCGACAAGGTGGTCGCTGATTAGTTTGGCAACTCCTCCCCCGTAGGGGTAATAGACGCCTCCAGTGCCTCCGGTTGCAATCGATAAGCGTTGGGTAAGACTGTCAACCTGCGGATTACATGCAATGCTGGTCAACGCCGCTATTGTGGCCAGTGCACACCACATGAGAACCGAGCCGCTGCCACCTGATTGAAATGTTTTGATTTTTAACGTCATAACTCTCACCGCGACCGTTAGTCCTTTTAGCTTCTTTTTTTAAACTAATTCTGTTGCGTCGCCTAGTCTACTCTCTCCTGGTCCTTTAACGGCGAGTATGAGCAACTTCCTTGATTCTTTTTTGGTTGAAGTTAACTCGAAAAAGTCTTTGTAATGGACTTATTTAAGGCCCATAGAGTCTTTTGTATGCGGCGTAGTTCGCAACAACTTCTCGAGCGAATCGGCGGGTTTCACTGTAAGGAATCGTATCGACGAAATAGTCGTCCCGATGAGCACGTGTTGCTTGCCACCACTCCGACACGTGCGTTTCCCCAGCGTTATAGGATGCGATGACCGGGAGTTGCTGCTGATCAAACATTGCAAGTAGGTCAGCGTTGAGACGGGCTGACAGAGAGATGTTGATGATGGGTTCTTGGAGCGTTTCTTCATCGATGCCGTCCGGCGTGACGATGTGCCCGACGCCGGCACGTTCCGCTAGAGCCATGGCTGTATAGGGCATGAGTTGTAGTAAGCCGACGGCGCCGACTGGAGAACGCGCTTTCGGGTCGAATCTTGATTCCCTCCTCATTAGTGCGACTAGAAGGAATGGGTCTGCCTTGTGCATGGTTGAGGTGGCAACAACACTTTCCCAGAATGGGCGGGGATAGACCATTTCCCAAAAATCAAGCGGTAGGCCGCTTGCCGGACGCTGCAAAAATGTTCCAAAGTGGTTGACTAGGATTCGCGTTACGCTCGCATGGTCATCGCTGGCGTACGAGGCTCGTGCCGCAAGCAGCGCCAGCCCGTGTTCGCGACGATTACGATCGAGTAGTCGGCGCAAGTACCATGCCGCGTCGTCGATGAAACCCGCCCGCGCCAGTACCATGGCCGCTTTGTATTCTGCTTTTGTAGTCGTTGCCTGTTGAACGGTGAGGGTGGGGAAGGTGAGAGTCGTTCGTTTAGAGATTGGCGGGTTCGTGTCGCTTGGAAGTTGTTTGAGACGCTCTTGAGCGATGAGTCCGTAGTAGTGGTACGGATATCGTTCGGCGAGGGCCAAGAAGCCTCTGTTGGCAAGTTCGGTCGAGCCTGTCTGGTCACGAGCTACAGCGAGCCAGTATTGAGCAGCGAGGTCGAGGTCGCCACTCGGTTGTCGTTCCACAAGCGCTTGCAAGTTAGTCAACGCTCGATCGTTTTGACCGGCCCGGAGGGCAGCGACCCCTGCGCGCCACAGCAAGTCTCGACGGTCATCATCAGTGGTTGCTGACAGGAAAAGTTCACGGTACAAACGCAACGCCTCACCATTTGCACCCGTAGCTCCCAGGTACGCGCCTAATAACAGCGCAGCGCTCCTACGTTGCGATACTGATGCCCCAACAACGCGTCTTTCCCATAAATCGAGACCAAGTTTTCTTGCGCGCGCGACGTTTCCCATTCTGACGGCTAGTCGGAAGTCAATTAACCGGATATGGGGTAACAGAGGTGTATTCGGAAATTTTTCGTAGATCTGGTCGGCAAAATTAACCGCCCTCACGTTATCTCGTTGCGCATAAAGCGTTTCCATGCGTTCCGTAGCTATGCGGTCGGCAAGAGCAGTTTGTGGATAGGATGTTTCCCATTCGTTGAGGACAAGAAGAGAGAGTTCAAAACTGGACGAATTTCGGAGACGTCTTACAAGCTGGCGGTATTGAACCTCAGAAAATGGTGACAAGTTTTCACCAAGACTGTCCGCGATACGATGTGAGTCTTGTCGCGCAATACGAAACGTTGATGATGTAACGTGCTTTAGCTGGGCGTTTCGAAGGGTTGTTAGGGCTTCCCCAAGGCGACCATCGCGTTCGAGTGCTCTTGCTAGTTGAAGTCGTGTCGTATCAGCTACGGTCCCTTCAGTTGTGGCTGACAGGACGCGCCTATAGGTGAGAATAGCCCGTTCATTCTTGCGAACGCGTTCAAATGTGTTGCCCACCAAAAGTAGGAGGTCGAGATGGCGAGTCGTGTCGGACCGCAGTAAGTCGTCAAGGACGACCATTGCTCGGTCAGGCTCATCGTTTGCCGAAAGAATGTCTACGATGGCTCTCCGAGCAAAAGTTCGCAAAAAGACCTCACGGTCGATAACTAATCGCCATGCAGCTTCTGCTTCCGTCCACTGTCCTGTGCGCTGCAGTAGTGTGGCTCTAAGGACGAGTGTTTCGATCGGAAGAATGCTTCGAGTTATCGCAGCTTGATTGAGTCGGTCAAGTGCGAGGGAGTGCTGGCCGTCACGCACGAGGGCCAAGACTTCAGGATGTGTGGGCGGAGGTAGTTGGATATTGCTGTTCGGATCTGTTTGCGTCCTCGGTACAGCAATGGCGAGGACGACCATTAGCAGTGTGACAGGCGCAACGGAGCCTAATCGGACAAAATGCATACGCACTCAGAACATGTATGTTGCCTAAGGGTACCAGTTTTCGATTATTCCGTCTTGAAGTCGAAGGTTTTCGCGCCACCCTCAAAGCGTTAGAATGCACCGTCAGCAGTTACAAATATTTCATGAATATAAGGGGTTGAGACGTTGAAGATTACGCCAGGGAAGCTTGCCGGAATGAAAGCGGTGTCAACAGACAAAGGTACAATCGCTGCCGCCGCCATGGATCAGCGTGGTTCTTTGAAAAAAGCACTTGGGGCTGCGAAGGGAACCGACGCAACAGATGCGATGATGCAGGAGTTTAAGGCCATCGTTACGGAGGTGCTAACGCCACATGCTTCTGCGATTTTGCTTGATCCACAGTGGGGCATTGAACCTTCAAAAGCACGCTCTTCTAATGCGGGTTTGCTGCTGGCCTACGAAGAGAGCGGGTACGACAATACGCGGCCTGGACGGCTTCCGGATTTACTTCCCCATTGGTCTGTTCGGCGTCTCAAGGCGGCGGGTGCTGATTGTGTGAAGGTCCTCATCTATTACACGCCTTACGATAGTTCGGCGGTAAACGAGGAGAAGCATTCGTTTATTGAGCGAATTGGTGACGAATGTAGAAGTAACGATATTCCGTTTTTTCTTGAATTTGTTGGTTATGACCACGAAGGAGGCGATGAGAAGGGCGCAGCCTTTGCGGCAAAAAAACCTGATGTTGTCTCGGGCAGTATGGCGGAGTTCTCGAAGGATCGTTACGGTGTTGATGTCATGAAAGTTGAGATTCCGGTCAACATGAAATTTGTTGATGGCACTTCTAGTTTTCAAGGAGAGTCGGTGTATACCAAAAGTGAGGCGCTTGACTTCTATCGAAAAACTGCTGATGTTGCCGAAAAACCCTTTATTTACTTATCAGCTGGCGTTAGTAATTCTGAGTTTACTGAGTCGTTGTATCTGGCTACCGAATCTGGCGTTCACTTTTCTGGTGTCCTTTGTGGTCGTGCAACATGGAAGGACGGAATTCCCATTTATGCTGAACGGGGAGGGGACGCGTTTCGTGACTGGCTGAAGACGGAAGGTGTGAAGAACATTGGTAACGTGAATGACGCGTTACGAGGTGCAGCTTCCTGGTTCGACGCGTACGGGGTTGAGGCGTAGTTAGCTTCCAGGCAGAATTTCAGTTTATAAGCTGGTTTTGAGTGCAGCACGTTTATCGACCCGAGGTGTTAAAGGCGTTACTCAGATACGGGGTTTGCCCGACTGAGAGTACGTCGCCGGCGCTTGTTCATGAGTTCGTTAGTGACCTATATCGGTTTGAGCTGAGGCGACTCCGTGAAGAATATGTCCGCGGGGCCGTACCGAAACGTAGCTACTCGGAGCACGTCGTTACGTTGCGGAAGAAATACCTGCTTATTTCCGTACCAGTAAAACACTGGACCACGGATGGAGACTCCACAAAGTAACGCTTTTTACGCGTACTCGAACTCGAAGGTGACTGCTTAGAAACCAAATGAAGCGATGCCAGACCGCTGCCACTTATGAGGCGTCATGGCTTTTATCATCTCGTTGTGTGTCGGTGCCCCCTGCACAGGGCCCATATGTAAATCATAATTTTCCAACACGTTGATTTCCGGTGCCCGAGCGTAGACGGTGATGTAGGTGTTCAGTCGCAGCAAGTCCCGCTTTTCCTTAATCACCGGAAACTTGTCAAAGTGTCGTTGGATACGTTCAACAGAGACAGGCATTGGGCTGGAAGACGACATCGTTTCGGAGGGACTTTTTACTGTTATTTCCTGAGCATCCGTTCGAGTCTGGAAGAAGAGAGAAATGCTCAGCAGTAGCGGTGGAACGACAACGAGCGTTCTTAGCGGTTTACGGAGCCGCATGGCTGGCCTCAAGTTACGTCTGACGAACGGGCCTGTCAAGGTCTACCGCACTATCTTTGAGGGGATCGACAGACCCTAAACAAACCCTGGGTTAGCAAATATTGGTAGGGATGGCGGCGCAGACTGTTAGGATCAGGTTGTGGTCATAGCGCTTTTGTGCTTTATTTTGTTGGGTTTGGCCTTGTACCTGCGCTTGGTGCGAGGTCGAGGAAGAGTAGTTTCAAGCCGGTTGGCTGCAGTGCTTGAAGCGTCTGATTCAGGCCTCTCCGTCTGGAATTCTTCCAAGCGACTTACCGCTTGCAACGGTCGATTTCGAGAGTTTTATCCTTCGGTGAAACTGAAGCCGGGTTTGGAGTTTGAGGACCTCGTTAGGTTTACGGCTACCCGTGCTGTGGTGCTCGTGGGAAAACGAGACACTGAGAAGTGGGTTCAGGACTGGATGGCACGGTTCAGCAGTGCATCGTGCGAAATATTTATGACACCAGATGAACGGTATATCGAGGTTAGAACGAGTCCAACAGCCGACGGTGAAACCGTCCTCGTTTACACGGATGTTACACAGGCACATACCGTCTCTGTGGTAGAGACTGCGCGCGTTGATCGCGTGAAGACACAGCGCGAGAATCTAGCGTTGTTGAGGGCTGCGATAGCAAT
>CAZDQD010000066.1:0-6755 GCA_964507425.1 uncultured Vicinamibacteraceae bacterium | reverse complement strand
ACAGCGTTACTCGCAACTTTATTGTCGTTTAGTACGGCTACCGGTATAACTATGGCGCTAGTCCGCAAAGGGCGACTACTCTGTTGGTCGGCAATCGGCATCGCCGCGCTCATAAGACGAGGGCTATCGCTAGCAGAGCTTTATTCACGTGTCGAAAAACAGGATTTGTGACAACGTTGTAGTAATCATGACCCGCACTTTGAATGGTGCGAGAGGTCCAAAACGTCGCCTTCGGAACGTCATTCCACGCGTTACAGACCGGCGCCAGCTCCATGCAGCGTTTCTCACGGACATTGTCACAGCGTGCAGGTCTCTTCCAGATATAACGCTGAGAGTAGCCCATACACCGGATGGCGATACCGGCATTTTCCGCACTCTCGGCCTAAGTAACCACGAACTACTGCTGCAGCGCGGAAACAACCTCGGCACAAGGGAACGCAACGTCTTTATGGACCTATTTGAAACTGGGTTTTCAAAAGTAGTGATGATTGGTTCCGATATACCAACGCTCCCGTCTCCACACGTAATCGAAGCCTTTCGGCAGATCGAAGCACTTTCGGTTGTACTCGGCCCAGCAACCGATGGCGGCTACTACCTCATGGGACTTTGCAAACCAGAGAAAAATGGTCGTGTTCCCGATTTATTCGACGAGGTACGATGGAGCACAGCGGATACGCTCGAGGACACAGTCCGACTCGCACATTCGGCCGGGATAACGGTCAAATACGTTAGTCCGTGGTACGACGTAGACACCAAGGACGATTTAGAGAGGCTACGGCGTGACCTCAAAAGTTCAGCCCACGCACTCCGCGCGCCAGAAACAACATCCACACTAAGAAGAATATTTGGTAGCTAACGGTCCAGAAGCATGCAAGTCAAAGCTCGCGTCGACCTTCCATCGCTTTGTGAATAGTAACATCGTCGACATATTCAAGGTCGCTACCAACGGGAAGCCCCATCGCAATGCGAGTGACCCGAACCCCGAGCGGCTTAAGCAATTTAGCTAAATACAGCGCTGTCGCCTCACCTTCTACGTTTGGGTTGGTTGCAATAATCACTTCCTGCGCATCCCCTACAGCGACACGATCGAGCAAACTTTTGATACGGAGATCGTCAGGTCCAACACCCTGAAGAGGTGACAGTGCGCCCATCAGAACGTGATAGGTTCCGTTAAACTCTCTAGTTTTCTCGACGGCCGGTACGTTGTGAGGATCCTCCACAACACAAATGACCGACCGGTCTCGAGTCTCATCCGTACAGTAGTAACATGGGTCTCTATCGGTAATATTGTGACAAACGGAACAATATGTGATTTGTTCTTTAACAGCACGAATAGCATCGATCAGGGCCTCAACGTCATCGCGCGACTCTCTTAAAAGATGGAAGGCGAGCCGCTGTGCACCCTTAGCGCCGATGCCGGGTAGTCGTTGTAGTTGTTCGATAAGTACGCGGAGTGGTACGACCTCTTTCATCCGTTAAGCCCGGGAATGTTGAGTCCCCCCATCATTCCGCCCATCTTTCCTGCAACGGCCTCGTCCACCTTCCGCTGAGCGTCATTGATCGCGGCGACAATAAGATCTTGCAACATTTCAATGTCGTCTTTGGAAACGACCTCAGGATCGATCGTAATCGCACGAACTTGTTTCACGCCGTTCATTACAACGGTCACCATTCCACCGCCAACAGTCGCTTCAATATCTGTTTCAGCTAGTTCACGTTGCAAACGCTCCTGCATCTGCTGAGCCTGTTTCATCATTTGTTGAATATTCATATAACTCAATCTCTTCTATTTATAGCTTTTGAACATCGTTAATCTCAGCCGAAAACACATCAACCACCGTTCTGACAACCCCGTCAGCCATAGCACGTTCCCGTAGTCCATCGGATGACTCCTTAGTTTTTTTGGGTTTTCCGACAACAGGAACGCTTTCTGGAGAACTTCGCTGGTCATCGTTAGACGTAGTTGCAACTTGGCTTTCCGAATCAGCCTCTCCTTCCTCACTCGTAACTAGAAGCCTCCGACCAAGCACCTGCTCACTTGTATCCTCGAGCCATTCTTTCTTCTGCGCTAGCTGCTTGGCTAATGTTTTTTGGCCAGCCGTAAACGTAAACACCAATTGTTCTCCACGCAACTCAATGCGCTGCGCCTGTGCCACCACCGTTCCGTAAAAGAATTTTTTCAGCCGTTTAACCTCGGTCATTAATGCGGTTTTCTGGCTAGCAACATCATCTAACTGCTCTTGTTTTACAGCACCACTCGTCACACTGTCACTAAGGTGTTCCATTTCACGTGCGTTCTCCGGAGCAGCGACGTCAACAGAATTCTTTTGTGAGCGTTTCGATTGGGAGGCATCTTGTTCGCGAGCTTTTCCTACTAACGATTCACGTTTTGTCGGCCCTACGGAGGTTGGCTTCGATGACCCAACTGGTTCCACAGCTCTGGTAGAAGCGCCCCCCCTCAACAAGTCCGTTAGCGGAACCAGCTTTCTCAGATGGACCCACCTCATCAACGCCATTTCAAAGTGATAGCGTGGCTGAGCCGAACTACGAATTTCTCGCTCAGCTTTCGCTAGAACGTCAAACCCGCGCATCAAGTCTTCCCTAGAAAATTGTCGCGACAAATCAACTAACCGGTCACGTTCTCCATCCGCCGCTATTTCTGGGTCCTCAGTCCTTTCTGGATCAATCGAAACGACAAGTAAGTCTCGGACGACGCGGGCAAGTTCTCGGCACACTAGTCGCAGGTCATATCCGACCTCAACAAATCGTCCTGCAAGATCAAAAATAACAGCAGGTTTTTCAGCTGCGACCGCATCCATTAACTCGAACACCGTCTCGCGGCCGATTAAACCAAGAACTGCGGAAACGTCGTCGACTGCTATCGAATCACCAGCAAACGCACGCACCTGGTCCAATGCACTCTGTGCGTCACGCATGCTTCCATCGGCGGCTCGTGACACCAGATCGACGGCACCATCATCAATATTTATAGACTCAGCATCTGCAATTTTTCTAAGTTGCGTTGCAATCTCTTGTCGACTAATGGTCCTGAGCTCATGGACTTGTGAACGAGAACGAATCGTCTCTGGTATTTTTTCGAGCTGTGTCGTCGCCATCATGAATACGACGTGCGGCGGTGGTTCCTCGATTGATTTAAGCAGAGCATTAAATGCATGATTCGAAAGCTGATGTACCTCGTCAATAATAAAAATTTTGAAGCGGTCTCGGGCCGGGGCCGTCGATAGTCCACTGATGATCACCTCACGGACATTGTCAATCTGGGTGTGTGTCGCTCCGTCAATCTCGAGCACATCAATATCACGGCCCTCAGCAATTTCTATACAGGTGGCACACTCGCCGCATGGGTCTGGGGTGGGACCTGTCTCACAATTGAGGGCGCGAGCTAAAATTCGAGCGGTCGTCGTCTTTCCGACCCCACGAGGACCAGAAAACACAAATGCTTGGGCGAGTCGGTCCTGGTTAATGGCATTCTGCAACGTCTGCGTCACGCCAAGTTGACCAACAACATCGTCAAACCGTTTCGGACGATACTTCCGGGCAATTACCTGGTAGGCCATGCTCTTCCACTTCTCCCAGACGACGAGTCCCACCGCGACCCGGATAGGCCTGCAGCACACATCAGTAACTACTTAGCGCTGCTGCCTTCCGGCCCTGACGCGGTTCGTAGGCTGAAATTGCACAGGGTCCGAGCCGCGGTGCGACTCGCCACCACGGTGGGAGACCCCAGTGTACGTCGCGGACGAGATCGCGATCAAGAAGCCAAGTCGTTATAGGACTGCTACACTTTCATACCACCCGCGAGACCAAGTCAAAGGAGAGATGTCCGAGTGGTTGAAGGAGCACGCTTGGAAAGCGTGTGTAGGGGAAACTCTACCGTGGGTTCGAATCCCACTCTCTCCGCCACCTGTAGAATATTCGAACTAGCTCGGACCAGCATCTCGACAAATTTTCCAGCCGATCAAAACTGGCCGAACGGGTGGACCAAGCAGACAACTTTCTCCAATAGTCACTGATGTCAGACAGAGCAAAAGTGACCCATTTTACGCCGTCCAATGGCTGCATTTTTTTGCACCGTCGACACCTATAACGTATCGCCCACGACCAGAGTACGCTGGTCGGACACTTATTTCGGCCATGCTACGCGCCACCCTAGATCTGCAACTACCCAGTTGAGACACAGCCATGGATCTCTCGGGAGGAAAAGTCCGAAATACAGTATCGTTATCGAGACGAAAGCCTATCTGTGGGACATCGCTCATGAATCTCGGGCCTTGGGCACGAGCATCGCTGATCCTAGCGGCAATTTGCTTCTTGATCGGGACAAGTGCGACGGTGATCGATGTCTTGATCCGGGCCGCGGCGAATCGCAATTTACCAGGCGTCATCGAGATCACGACACTGTCTATCGGGCTAGGTGCACTCCTTTCAATGCCGGTGTGCTACCTGAACGATACCCATGTCACGGCGCGCCTTCTCAGTGAACTCAGACCCGGCATATTCCGGCGACCACTCAGAGCTTTCGGCGCCATATTTGCCCTAATCTTTGCCACCACTATGGCCGCCATCATGGGTCATTTCGCACTTGGTAAGCTGGGTGGTCCAGAAACAACATCCGACCTTCAGATCAGAATGGATGCTTTGCTGGTCGTCGTCTTTCTGACGTTTCTTGCTGCGTTCGTTGCCGCACTTGTCCGTGTTCTTCCCCTTGTCCGTGGAAGCCAGGGTAATGGCTGACGGGCTTTTCCTGGGCGGTCTTGGTTTCGCGGCCGCGATTTTCTTGATCCTGGTTGAGATCCCCGTCGGTGTTGCCATAGGCCTCGTCGGCTTGGCGGGTTGCGCAATGATCCTTGGCGTACAAGGCACACTCGCCATCGGCGCAACCACAACCTGGGACTCGCTAACCAACTACACCCTGACAATGCTGCCACTCTTTGTGCTCATGGGAAACTTGGCGGCACAGAGCCAATTGTCGTCGAGGCTCTACTCTGCGATGCGCACGCTGGTCGGGCATCGCCGTGGGGGCTTAGCGCTGGCAACAATAGGTGCCTCCGCAGGTTTCGGCATGATCTCTGGCTCATCGCTAGCCACAACGGCAACGATGGGGCGGATCGCCCTGCCCGAAATGCGCGCGGGAGGATACTCCGACAGCCTGTCTTCCGGAACGCTCGCAGCCGGCGGAACATTGGGCATCCTGATCCCTCCCTCAACGGTCCTGGTGGTCTATGCCTTCCTGGCAGAGCAATCCATTCGCCAGCTCTTGTTAGCTACTGCCGGACCAATCATTCTGGCTGTTCTGCTCTATTGTCTTGCGATTTGGCTTCCCATACGTTTTGGGTGGTCCGATGCCCCTCGTCGAGAGCGCGGCACCATCCAAGATCGCATGGCTGCTCTCAAGGAACTGGCCCCTCCGATAGGCGTCTTCGGGCTGATCATGGGTGGCCTCTATAGCGGCTACTTCACTGCTAACGAGACTGCTGCGGTCGGCGTGGCGGTTGTATTCGCCTACGGACTCGGCGCACGAAGGCTCGATTTCAATGGGTTCATGGCCGCCGCAGTGGATACGGCAATGACCTGCGGGGCGCTCTATCTGGTTCTTATCGCGGCCAACATCTTCAACTTCTTCCTTGCGCTATCCGGTCTTCCGTTTTCGTTAACTGCCCTGTTCTCAGGCATCCTGGACAGCCCACTTTTGGTCATCCTCGTTATGAGCGTGATCTACATTCTGCTTGGCACGCTCATGGACAGCTTGGCCATGCTACTTCTCACCGTACCTCTCTTTGTACCGGTCGCACAGGCCGCGGGCATTGACCTGGTCTGGTTTGGCATCTTTGCCGTGTTGGTGGTCGAGTTGGGCCTGATCACTCCGCCGGTCGGGATGAACCTCTTCGTACTCAAGGCGACAATCCCCGACATTCCGATGGCAACGCTCTGGCGCGGCGTGTTGCCTTTCGTCGTGGCGGACATGGTGCGTATCGGTCTGCTCGTCGCCTTCCCAATCTTGGCACTATGGTTGCCACAGGCCGCTTTTTGAATGTCTACACACAGGAGGAAACGTACATGACATTCCAATTCCCTAGAACACTGGCAGTGGTAACAGCCTTGGCCCTGACCATCGGAGCCGCTGAGGCCCAAGAGCTAAGGGTATCCAGCCACGAACCCCAACAGGGCTTCTTTTCACAGATCCTGCAGACATGGATCGACCGGATCGCACCGCATTTGTCGGATCAGACGTCGCTCAGGCTCTATCCCGGCGGCATCCTTGGTGCACCACCGGCTCAGGCAGACCTCGTGCGCGCTGGCGTGGCAGATATTGCCTTCGTCGTGCCAACCTACACCGCCGGGTTGTTTCCCATGACCTCGGTTGCCGAGGTCCCAGGTCTGATCGACCAAAGCGCCTCCGGCACTGAGATTCTGAATACACTTCTCGAGGAAGGCTCGCTCGGCGACGAATATTCGGATTACAGGGTACTAGCGCTGTTCACCACTCCGGGGTATCGGGTGTTCTCGACCGAAGAGATTTCGTTGCCGACTGACATGGCCGGGCTGCGTCTGCGCTCGCCGTCTGCCTTCGGAGCCAGCGTCTTGGAAATGACGGGCGCGTCCGGCGTGCCAATCCCTGCACCGCAGGTCTACGAGAACATCGAACGTAACGTCGTTTCTGGTGCAGCCTGGACTATGGACGCCTATCGCACGTTCCGGCTGAACGAAGTTGCCCCCAACATCACCACGACACG
>CAZDQD010000065.1:0-13666 GCA_964507425.1 uncultured Vicinamibacteraceae bacterium | reverse complement strand
GGATGGACCGCGGCACGCGCACCGTAGGAACGCGTCGCACCTCACTCATTATCGACCCCCCTAACGGTCGTATTCCTCCTCGGACAGCCGCTGGTCAACAGCGCGCCGCTGCAAAACGCGCTCACCAACAGACGAGTCCTGCCGATTCATGGGTAGACCGAAGTATCTATGAGCGATGCGTTCTCGGTTTTAATTCGGGTCCGCCGATGGAACCACGGGCCTACAACAATCACATGCAGCTCTTTCAAACCCCTGATTACGTCGTCATATTTAATGAAATGGTGCACGATGCACGCGTCATCCCGGTCAATTCGACCGGTAGCTTCCCGGACGGAGTTCGGCAGTGGATGGGACATTCGCGTGGTCACTGGGAGGGTGCCACATTCGTTGTAGCAACCCCCCATTTATACGGTGTCAACTCGTTCACGGAACGTAACGTCGCAACGCAGGATATGACAGTTACCGAGCGGTTTACCCGTACCGACGCGGAAACTCTAACCTACCAATTCACGGTCACAGACCCCGCAACATGGACGCAACCGTGGTCCGCCGAGATTCCAATGGCCCGGTCAGACGACCAAGTTTGGGAATATGCCTGTCACGAAGGCAATTACGGAATGGACGGCATTCTCGCGGGGCACCGTGCAGAGGAGCGGGAGACCGGTCGCTAGAGTTCCCCGACACGCGAAAGGCAGCTGCCAGACATTTAGCGTGTTGGTAAAAACCTTTGAATCCGCCGGCCTTCTTGTTCGGCAACATAGACGCGACCTAGGGAATCAACTGCGATACCATGAGGTAACGTAAATTGGCCCGGGTAACGCCCTGGTCCTCCACCAAAACTCGTGACAAGCTGTCCGCTTGTCCGGTCAATCATGTCAACCTGCACACTGTTTTGATTCAGCACGTATAGATAGCGCTGTTCCACATCGTGCGAAAACGCAAGCACGACAGCCGTCCCGCGTGTCCCACTACGTTGACTGCCGGTCGGCGCATAACTCGGCCACGCCACATCGATGTTCCGAACAAACGTTCCAGTTCTATTGAATACTTGAATGCGGTCGGCCTGTCGGTCACACACATACACCAACCCGTCATTGGAAATCCGCAAACAGTGCGGCAACGGCGTGATGTCGCTTTCTTCCGAGACACGGTGGAGTGGCCACTGCCGAAGAAACGTCCCCGACTGGTCGATTACAGCGACCCGCTGATTTCCCGCCGGAGTTTCACCATCAGCTACGTAAATATCACCGGTGCTGTCATCAATGTCGATACTCGCCGGTAGAAAAAACTGCGCTCGGTCGGAATTGAGAGGAGTACCCTCCCGCGTGCCATCAACGGAATCGTAGACGCCCGATTCTCCGATCTGGAATAACAGAGAACTACCGTCACTGGAATATTTCTGCACCACACCGGTCCCAGCCGCCACGAGCCACACGTTCTGTTCATCGTCAACGTGACAGTCGTGCAAACGGTCGCCAATAACGTCCGAGTTTCCCCACGCCTGAACAACATTCCCGTCTGGATCAAACTCAATAACCGGAGGCGCCAACTGCGCAGCATTTAAGTCCGCCTCAACAACGTTTTGCCGATTTAGGATATAGACATGATCCCGACTGTCCACACACATCCCACCGAGACCACCAGTAATCCATCGATTCGGTAAGGGAAGTTTCGGCCACTCGCGGTCCAACTCATACTCAGGCACACGCGGCGTTTGTGCCGGAGCGGCAGCTCCGGCCGCAACCATTAAAACCAGCACAACGGCCGACCACACACCAAATCTACGAAGACGAACATGCATATACCAGCACCACCCACTGACGCGGACTTCCATGGGTTAGATTCTGATGGAACTTGACCGTAGCAGCAACCCTCAACAGGGCACGCTCTGCCGCTGACTGGGAACTACTGTTGCAAGTCGAACCGTCGAGACGGTGATGTGGTATCTGCCTCATGTCTATCAGCGCGTTGTATCTCGGTCTCGTAGGCTGTTTGACAATTTCTGCATCGTGTTGCGAACGGGAGTGCCCTTAGGCGATGACCACGAATCTCATCACCACAGTCATGACACAGACCATAGGTTCCGTCGTCGAGAGACCTTAATGCGTTATTGATTTTTTCAATCGTTTCCGTCTTTATCTGAAGCAAAGCAAATTCCATTTCCGTCTGAAACTTGGCTTCTAGGTTTTCGGCTTCATCTTGCACGATTTTGACGGCACCCAATGGCTGTTCTAGTTGTATCTCGCGTGTCTTTCGGTGCAATTCCAGAATTAGTGCAAGGCGATCCTCTCGGAGCATGTGCTCAAGCTCCGTTTTCCGGGATAACTCAGTGCTCTGTAGATTGCTTCCTGCTGTTATTGTCTTCATGTTGACGGCTCCTTCCGTCCCAACTGGCAGATTTCCACCTGCCCCGCTATTTATTAGAGCCACAGGTCAGTCACCGCAAAGTGTTCTCACGGATTCCTGAACCTGGACCTATTAACAGCTATGCAACACGTGGTAGCTCGGCGCGGGTTCGACGCGTCGAAGACTTAAGACTCAGACTTTCCAGAACACCAGGATTGGTGGGCACGAGTAAGTTGAGTTTTGATGCGGTTAGCATTGGTTTGTTCCTTTCTACCTTTACGACTCACCCCCGCTTCAACCGGTAACACTGCATCACCAGCAGCAAGAATATTCTCTGTGTGAACAAATATTTTCATATTAAGATAATAATTTATGCGAAAATCAATTTTATTTTTGAGAATACCTAGAGTCGTTTTAGGCACAGGACAACTTGGCGCTCATTCGTGACACTTAGTGAAAACAGGTGTCGGCTGCGGTCTTTGACGCCGCACACGAATCACCGCTCAGGGCAACCCATTGCTGTTTTCGCCTGTGCGGAAATGAAACTGCCTGGGCGCGCCTGGCTTGAGTTTGAGGTCGTCCGCCATGAGTCAGGTAACACTACTATTCACCAGACCGCGGTGTTTGATCCGGCTGGACTCTTTGGCCTTCTCTATTGGTATGGGATCTAGCCCTTGCACGCAGCAATCTTCGGCGGCATGTTTCGTGGGAGCGCGTCCCTAATCAAACAGGAAAACCGCTGACCCGTTACACATGGTTGAGAAGGGCGAGCTCCTTCGGGTGGGCGTTCAAATAAACCTGATCGAGTAAGTACGCAATCTCAAGAGTTCTAGCGTGGTGCCGAATAAGGGTCAGTGGAACGATACGAGGCACCAGACGCTGGCGATAATCCTCGATAACACCAAGCAACTCCTCGCGGCTTACAGAAGTGAGCTGTCGTTTAAAGTGGCCTACGGCATGTAGAAGTACGTTCGTGTGTCGGCCTGGCGTGGCATTGGTTTTCATGGCGTGCATAAATTCGTCTTCGTATCGCCGTGCCAACTCTGATCGCTCAAGTGCCTTTGCATCAGCCACTAATCGTCCAAGTTCCCGATAACGCTCTAACGAGTGAGCCATCAATGTCATCTTATGCGCGGTATGAAACCGAACTAAGGTACCCACAGTCCAACGCTTTGAAAATAGCGAGCGAATGCTGCGATACGCAAAAACACGCTCGAAAAAATTTTCTCTAATTACCGGGTCATGCAATCGCCCCTCTTCCTCAACAGGAAGGTTACGGTATTCGCCCAACAACTCTGCCGCGAAAATCCCTCGACCCGAACGCTGCGACGCCCCTTTTGCACGGTCGCTCCAAACTTTGACGCGCTCCATGCCGCAACTCGGCGAATCCTTCTTGAGGATAAAGCCGTAGAGGCGCTCCTTGGCTAACGCACGCGCCTTTGCACGTGAAAATCGGCGCATTTGTTTCGTAAGATCTGTGCCACTCCTGCTGAATAAGCGCACGCCGTTAGCACCAGCGGATTCACGAACGAGACGAATGGGTTCCCGGGGGGTGCCAAGACCAACCTCCACCTCTGGACACACCGGCACCCACTCGACTAGCCGACCAACGGTCCCAACAAGATATGGATCTCGTTTGTGTCCTCCATCGTGCCGCACCTCGTCACCAAGTAGACACTGCGAAATACCGATCCGAAGCTGGTCAGATCTTGCCATCTGTCACCTTGCTCCTCATTGTGTATGGAACTACGGTTTATCGGTGCTTTGACCAACCCGTGCTCATGTCACCGCACGGGTGAGTGGGGTGAGGTGTCGACCGACAACGTGAACACGTCCGGACGTGCGTAGTGACCCGTGACGTCGAAGTCAAACTTGCCACGGACGATCGCCGTCAAATCCAGGTCGGCGACTAGGGTTCCCTCCTCGTCCCAAAGCGGCCCCGCGAGTACATCACCTAGCGGACCGTAGATCGCTGAGCCGCCTCGACAGAGCACCTCCGGCCAAGCTCCTAGCTCGTCACCTGTCTCAAGATCCTTCGGGTACATATCCCGGTGCACATACTGGTTGCAGCCAAGAACGAAGCACCGCCCCTCGAGTGCAATGTGCTGAAGCGTCGACTGCCATCGCGCGCGCGCATCCGCCGTGGGCGCGAGGTAAATGTCAACGCCCTTGCTGTACATCGCCATACGCGCTAACGGCATATAGTTTTCCCAGCAGATCAAACCTCCAACAGTGCCATATTCAGTCTCAACCGTTGTGAGCGTACTGCCATCGCCTTCACCCCAGATGAACCGTTCCGCGGCGGTCGGTTTCAGTTTTCGATGCTTGCCAAGCAAAGACCCATCAGGACCGATGTACAGCAACGTGCAAAAGAGCGTCCCGCCGCTGTAGGTGCTGTCTCGTTCGACAACTCCAACACAGAGATGAACACCAGCCTGCTCGGCTGCAGCCCCCATGCGCTCTACTTCCGGGCCGGGCACCTCAATCGCATTCGACCAGTACCGCTCCCAGACACGACGTCCCGCCGTCGAACGACCACCGACGGTGGTTCCGAAGGTCAGGCCCCATGGGTAACCACCAACGTATGCTTCAGGCAACAGTACAAGTTTTGCACCCCGTGCAGCAGCGTCCGCAGTCATCGCACACACCTTGTCGACGGCTGCGTCTCGAACAAACGGCGTCCCGCCCGCCTGCACGACAGCAACACGGACCATCCTGCCTTCGTTCATGAGTTTCGGATCTCCGATTCATGGCGGAGGGACTGGGATTCGAACCCAGGAGCGAGTTTCCCCGCTAATGGTTTTCAAGACCACCGCCTTCAACCGCTCGGCCATCCCTCCGAATTCGTAGCAACTTAATCTAAGCCGGCTCGATTATTTCCAGGCCCCCCATGTATGACCGTAACACTTCGGGCACCACGACGGTTCCATCAGCCTGCTGAAAATTCTCCAATATGGCGACTAAGGCACGGCCCACCGCAACGCCAGAACCATTGAGCGTGTGTAGGTATTTCGGTTTTCCTTTCCCATCCGGTCGAAAACGAATACCCGCGCGCCGAGCTTGAAAGGCCTCCGTATTGCTGCATGAGGAAATTTCACGATAGGCCTTCTGACCAGGTAACCAAACTTCAATATCGTAAGTTTTTGCCGAAGCGAATCCCATGTCGCCTGTGCAGAGAGTCATTGTCCTGTAGGGCAACCCAAGTCGCTTAAGCACCTCTTCGGCGTGCAACGTCAAAGCCTCGTGAACGTCCCATGACTCCTCTGGCTTGGCATAGGCCACCAACTCAACCTTGTCGAACTGGTGTTGTCGAATAAGGCCACGTACATCTTTTCCGTAGGAACCCGCTTCACTTCGAAAACACGGTGTGTACGCCACATAACGAGCTGGCAATAACTGTCCATCGAGAATCTCACCTTGGTGCAGATTACAGAGGGGTACTTCGGCTGTTGGTATTAGGTAAAGGTCCCAATCTCCTTCCACCTTGAATACATCAGATTCAAATTTCGGTAGATTGCCAGTACCAGTCAGTGCCGCAGAATTCGCAAGGAAGGGCGGTTCAATTTCCGTGTAGCCATGCTCCATCGTGTGTAAATCGAGCATGAAATTGATAAGTGCACGCGACAGTCGGGCACCAGCAGCCGTCAAGACTGCGAAACGAGCACCCGCGAGCTTCGTGCCACGCTCAAAATCGAGGATACCCAGTGTTGGACCAAGGTCCCAGTGGGGCTGCGGGTCAAAACTAAACGCCGTGGGTTCACCATAGCGGCGAACCTCAACATTGTCTGCTTCCGAACGCCCAACAGGCACGCTTGGATCCGGTAAGTTCGGAAGCTTCAATGCACGATCAACGCGCTCAGCTTCCACCACATCCAACTTCGCTTCATGCACTTTAATGGCCGCACCGTGTTCCTGACCAAGCCTTATGAGGTCGTCGGCGGGCTGCCCAGCTTTCTTTGCCTTTGCAATTTGCTCCCCGATGTCTTTCCGCGTTCTCCGGGTCGACTCAAGGAGCGGTAAAATCGACCGTCGCTCAGAATCAAGTGCCGTAATTCGATCGATCTCACCCGTGAGGTCATCCCCCCTGGTCGCAAGACGGGCACAGACCTCATCTGGTCGTTCGCGGAGTAAAGTCGGGTCAATCATCGTCAAAAACCAACCATGTGAAATTCAGATTCTAAACCTTTGATACGATCCGGACCGCATGGGCACGCAGGATTCTGTGAAAACCGTTCTAATTCCCGCCGCTGGCCTTGGCACACGGATGCTACCGGCCACAAAGGCGTTTCCAAAAGAATTACTTCCAATCGTCGATCGCCCGATTATTCAATACGGCGTCGAAGAAGCGGCAAATGCCGGTATCGATAATGTCGTTCTTATAACTAACCCAGGCAACACGCTTGCTGAATCGCACTTCGCTAGGAATCAAGTTCTGGAACACACCCTCGCTGAACGAGGTAAAAACGACCTACTTGCCATCGTACAAAGATTATCGGCAATGGCCCACGTTACATCAGTTTCCCAACCCGAACCCCTCGGACTTGGGCACGCGGTGTTGTGCGGAAAAGAGGTCGTCGGCAATACCCCCTTCGCCGTCATGTTACCGGATGATGTTATCGATGCCAGTCCAACGGCGCTCAGTCAAATGCTCGAGGTGTTCGCGGAAGTTAACGGGCCAGTGCTACTGGTGGAGCGTGTGCACCCTAGCGCTGTCAACCAATACGGCATTATCGCTTCTGAACCAGTTCGTGATGGTGTAGTACGCGTTACAGACTTGGTAGAAAAACCTCAGCCCGAAGAGGCGCCCTCCAATCTTGCCATCATAGGACGTTACATTTTGACCGCCGACGTGTTCGGCGCGCTTGAGTCCACCGGCATCGGTGCGGGTGGAGAAATTCAACTGACGGACGGTCTTCGTCGATTACTTGCCAACCGACCAATCCATGCGTGCATCCTCAACGGCACACGACACGACGCGGGAAACAAAGTCGGTTTTCTGCGCGCAACGCTTCATTTTGCTCTTAAGCGACCGGACCTCGCTTCAGCCATACGAGCGACGCTCGCGAAACTATCCGACGACGGGGCATTGGAACCAAACGACCGGACAAATTCCTAATTCGTTGATTTGGTGGCCGCTGCTGTCGACTTCGGACCACCGTCTTTCTTCTGACTAGAATCCGATGCGTTCTTACTGTCAGATCCCGCGGACGGCGAGGACTTATCGTCAGCTTTGGTTGTTTTCTGACTTTCGGTATCCTGTTGATCTTTCGACCCGTCGCCAGGTTTCGATTTCTGGGCGTAATCCGTTACATACCAGCCAGTCCCTTTAAACTGGATTGCGGGCGACGAAATCAGCTTCCGGACCTTGCCACTGCACGTCGGGCAGGATTCAATAGGTGGGTCTGAAAATTTTTGGATCCGTTCGAACCGATTCTGACATTCGGTGCACTCGTACTCGTAGAGAGGCATTGCAATTATTCGAGCAGCGCTCCCCCGTCGCCCACCAGCATAGACCGATGCATCCAAAACGGAAGCGCCCCGTGACCAAGAAGTGTGTCATGAAACCGCTTGAGCGAAAAACTGTCTCCTTGCACTTCCTCCGTATCCGACCGTAACTTCAGTAGCATCTGTTTCCCGAGCGCATACAAGACATAGCCAGGGTCAAACGTTCCGCGTTCCGCTTCCTGACGCGCACTGCCTTCCTCAAGAAACGCTTCTTCACGAAAGATGCGAACGCCTTGCTCAACTGACAAATCCTCGGTGTGCAACCGAATGCCAACAATCGTGCGAACCAAGCGCACCAGTGCTTCTGAAAGTTGACCCAACCTTACGTCGGTATTCTTTCGCTCGAATCCTTCATCAAGAATCATCTGTTCGGCATAGTGTGCCCACCCTTCGATAAACGACGTCGGCGCAAAAAGCCCAGACTTCCGCAGCGGAGAAGTAACCTGCCGTAGATGTTCAAAATGCAAAAAATGACCCGGAAACACCTCATGGGTCGAAATTGACCAAAGAGCCGCGTAACTCAGATCCCGCAAGTGTTCTTCTTGACGTTCACTCGTCCAAGTTGGGTCCACATTTGTGATGTAGTAGTACGCGGGAATCGAAGCAGTTTCAAACGGCCCCGGTGTCCACAAGCTTGCGAACGTCCATCGGTAAAAGTCCGGTGTTGGAGCAATCCGTAAACCGGCGTTCTCTGGAATCGTAACTATCGGTTTTCGCTCAAGAAAGGTGTGTAGCGCCTGTACTTGTTCCCTTACCACCGCAACCAGTTCATCTGCCGAAGGATGACGCGATTTCACTTGTCGCCAAGCATCCATGGGGTCACTGTCAACTGTAGCTGCAACGCGAAGAAACTCTTCTTGCGTCGCTTCCAACTCACGCTGTGCGATGCTCAATAGCTGGTGCGCTGGAATGTTAATCCCTTCGTCTAGTCGAAGTTTCTGTTCAAAACGCTCCTGTCCAAGTCGAAACGAAGCCTTACTATTTGGAGCTACCGTTTCTCGCAAATGCTCGACGTATTCGCCGACCGATTTCACGGCCTCAGTAGACGCGTCGGCAAGGTCCCCCAACACATGCAAATCGTCGAGGTCGCGAAATGCCCTCGGGAGATCTTTTTCGATAAATCGTATAACTCCTTCAAACGATTCAATTGCGATCTTCACAAACAGACCTGGGGCGTCAGTAACGTTCTCACGGGCCTCCCCCAATAGACGTCCCGTCTGCCGAAGCTTCGACCCTATCCTTCGCGCTCGCTCCGTTGGGTCCGCGTAGTCAAAAAGCACTTGTTGCGCAACACTAGTTGCTAGGAGGTCCGCGTAGACGAGTGGGTTCCGTTCCCAATCCCGTATTTCTTCCACTGCAAACAATCGACTGCGGATGCAGTCTCCCAACATGCGCCGGTCACGGACTTCGTCAGGCGTAAGTCCCGATATCGCGATGCCTTCCAATCGTCTCGCCCACCCGCCGAGTTCACGTGCTCGCGCCTCTATCGCGTCCCGACTAAAATCTTCAAGTAGGTCATCATGCACGTGCACGCCGTCACTGGCAGCCTCCGTCGGATATGTTTCATGGACGTAGCCAATGTACTCCTTGACAAAATGTGTGAGCGGCTCAGAAGCCTGCTGTGAATTTGTGCGACCCATTTTCCGTTTTCCGGCACTCCAACTATTTAGGTAACCCCTGATGGTACAATACTCGCGTCTCTTGGCTTCACCGCTTACGCCCGGAACGCTCTACATTGTCTCCACCCCAATCGGGAACCTTGAAGACATCACCTTTCGTGCCGTGCGTATTCTCTCAGATTGCGATTTAATCGCCGCTGAGGACACCCGACACGCCACCAAATTGCTCACCCATTACGGTATCACCACCAAACGCCTGAGCCTACACCGCCACAATGAGCTCCAACGCATCCCGGCCCTACTTCGACGACTCCGCAACCAGGAAACGATCGCAGTTATCAGTGATGCCGGAACACCAACGATTTCAGATCCAGGTCACCGTCTGACAAGAGCCGCGCTGGAGCAAGGTACGCGCATTGAATCAATCCCTGGCGCGAGCGCCGTAATCTCATCGCTGGTTGTTTCTGGTATGGGCGAAAATGGTTTTACGTTTGTTGGATTTCCTCCTGCTCGGTCAAATAACAGAAAAATGTTTTTTGAAAGCCTCGTCTCAGAACCACGAACAGTCGTTTTCTTCGAGGCACCCCACCGATTACGCGCTTCCCTGAGTGACCTCAACAATATATTGGTTGATAGACCTATAACTGTCTGCCATGAAATGACCAAGATTCACGAATCTTTGGTCTCTGGACCTATAAGCGATGTTTTAGACAATATTTCTGAGATAAAGGGAGAATATACTATCGTCATAGATGCAGCTAAGCCTGAATCTAAAACGGTCATTGAGCCAAATGCCGCGCAAGTCATACTTGATTTTGGTCTTCTGACCAAATATGGAGCGACTAGAAGGCAGGCTATACGAGAATTAGCCAAAAAGTATCAGCAGAGGAGTCGCGACATCTATCAACTCGTTGAAGAACTTAAGGATTAATTATGTTAATTGACCTATCTGCGGGCTGTTTGCTACGCTTCACGGTCCTCAGGTTATGGCAAAACGAGTTACCAGTAAGAAAACAACGAAGCGGAAGGCAAGCGGTGCCAAGTCACGAACGACCAAGGGTGGCACTGGCGCAAGTCGCCGGCGCAAAAAAATCCCACAACCGGGTGTAAGCGCAGCAGCCAAAGCTCGGAAGCAACGCTCCCTGCGAGCCATACGGTTATACGAGGATGGCATCAAGGGCGTGCAGAGTCGCAAGTTCGCGTCGGCCCAAAAAGCATTCCAGAAACTCGTCGACGACTATCCAGAGGAGCGCGAGCTAGGCGAGCGCGCACGTTTGTATGTGGCGGTATGCGATCGTGAGCTGAACCCTGCGGTCGCTGAGGTGCAGACAGCTGAGGATCGGCTCTACGCCGCGACGATCGCGCTCAACAGCGAGTCCATTGACGAGGCATTGCAACACCTTAAGACCGTAGAACGAGATGAACCAGAGAACCCTCGCGCGCTGTACATGCTGGCCGTCGCCTACGCTCTTGCCAACAATGCCGACCAGGCCGTAGCCTACCTTGAACGATCGATCGAACTTGAACCAGACAACCGGATACTTGCAAGACAGGAACCGGATTTTGAACGTTTATATGAGGACGCACGATTCGAGGACTTAACCGCGTCTGAAGAAGAAACCGAGGAATCCGAATAACACCCTGTCGGGACTTAACGATGCCCGACCGTCATGTGCTTGTGTTAGCGGCGGGAAAAGGCACCCGCATGGGGACCACGCGACCGAAGGTCCTACACCGCCTTGCTGGGCATACACTCATTGAACACGTGCTTCACGCGGCTAGCTCACTAACTTCGGGCTCAACGACTATTGTGGTCGGCCACCAAGCCGACCAAGTAAAACGGCTTGTTTCCAACATCAACCCGTCAATCAATTTTGTTCTCCAAAAGCCGCAACTTGGAACAGCCCACGCAATTCTACAAGCGGAGCCTATGCTCGCAAAAAAAACGGGCACGCTCGTCGTCCTATCAGGTGATGCTCCGCTCATCAACAGCCAGACACTTTTAGACTTGGTCACTCTCCATGAATCCTCGACAGCGGCAGCGACAGTGTTAACGGCAACTGTCGATCGGCCATACGGTTACGGACGCATCATACGGCGGAAGAAACAACTGCTAGGCGTCATTGAGGAAGTGGACGCGACACCAGAACAGCGCGAAATCAAGGAAGTTAACAGTGGTATTTACGCGTTCGACCTACAGCTACTCTTTGACGCATTACCGAAGGTTCCTGAAGCTGGTCCTAAGCACGAACGATATCTACCAGCGGTTCTCGAGTTGTTGCGGCGTCAGCAACTCACAGTATCCTCAATCACCACCGAAGAGGCCCACGAAATAAGAGGTATTAATAGTCAGTCAGAACTGGCGGAGGTGAGTGCCATCGTGAGACAACGGAAGAATGAAGAACTTATGGCAGCTGGTGTCACGATCGAAGACCCGGAAACGACCTACATCGACAGCGATGTGCAAGTAGGCACGGATACTGTTATCCACCCGGGCGTATTTCTCGAAGGCCGTACCACTGTTGGCGCGCGATGCGAATTACATTCCGGTGTCCGCATTGTGAATTCAACCATTGGGGACGATGTAACGGTCAACAACCACTCTATAATCACGGATTCCGCAGTCCATGCGACGGCACGCGTTGGCCCTTTCGCCCATATACGGCCAGACTCTACAGTTGGAGCCGGTGCAAAAGTGGGGAACTTTGTTGAATTAAAGAAAGCGCACCTTGACACTGGTGCAAAAGCGAACCACCTCAGCTACATCGGCGACGCAACCGTGGGTGCTGACTCAAACATCGGCGCCGGCACGATCACGTGCAATTACGACGGCGTCCAGAAGCATCAAACTAACATCGAGGCAAACGTTTTCATTGGCAGCGGGACGGAACTCGTTGCCCCAGTGACTATCGGACAAGGGGCATATGTGGCCGCAGGGTCCTGTGTGACAGACAACGTCCCTCCCGGCGCGCTGGCACTGGCCCGCGGTCGCCAGGTAAACAAAGAAAACCGTGCTCAAAAGGTGAAAAAGAAAGCAGACTAACAACATGTGCGGCATCATCGGCTATCTCGGAAACAAACCGATCGTTCCGGTTCTCATTGATGGTCTTCGGCGGTTGGAATACCGGGGATACGACTCCGCTGGAATCGCGCTTGTCAGTAACGGCGACATCAACATCCGGCGCAGCGCTGGCAAACTCGAACGACTAGAACAAGTCATCACTGCGGACCCGATCAACGGCGATTACGGCATCGGGCATACGCGTTGGGCAACCCACGGCCGTCCCACAGAAGAAAATGCACACCCGCATCGAGATTGCACAGAAAAAATTGTCGTTGTACACAATGGCATCATTGAAAACTATCTCGACTTAAAACAAGACCTTGTTAACGCCGGACATACGTTTCTAACCGAAACAGACACCGAAGTTATCGCACATCTCGTCGAGGCGGAACTACCGCACGCCAACTTTGAACAAGCGGTAAGACGCGCACTCCAAAAGTTACGTGGCCTTTTTGGCGTTGTGATAATCAACGCCAATGAACCGAACAAGATTCTGGCGGCTCGTAATGGACCACCGATTATTGTGGGGCTTGGCGATGACGAGTTCGTGGTCGCGTCAGACGTAACAGCTATCTTGAACCACACCAAAGACGTTATCTTCCTCGGCGACCAAGAGATGGTCGTAATGACACCAGATGGGGTGACGTTCACCGATTTTGAGGGAGAACCTGTATCCACAGAAACACAACGAATCCAATGGGATCCCGTGATGGCTGAAAAAGCCGGTCATAAACACTTCATGCGGAAGGAAATTTTTGAGCAACCCTGGGCATTACAAGAAACCGTACTTGGCCGTATCTCCGAAGAGCAGGGACGAGTATTTCTCGGAGAGTTGGAAATTACCGAAGAAGAACTACGGAAGGTCGAGCAGGTGGTTATCTTGGCCTGTGGCACGTCGTGGCACGCTGCATTGGTTGGAAAATTCCTGATAGAGCAGTTGGCTCGGATTCGTGTGGAGGTAGATTACGGCTCTGAGTACCGCTATCGAGACCCCATCGGTGACCAAACGACTTTAGCCATTGTCATCACGCAATCTGGCGAAACGGCCGACACTCTTGCTGCGTTACGTGAAGCTAGGGATAAGGGAGCAAAAAGTGTCGCCATTTGTAACGTTGTGGGTAGCATGGCTACC
>CAZDQD010000064.1:0-15045 GCA_964507425.1 uncultured Vicinamibacteraceae bacterium | reverse complement strand
TTCACTAACAGCACTTGGAACCTGCTCGTACCGATCGAAATGCATCGAATACGTGGCACGTCCCTGGGTTCGCGAACGCAATTCCGTTGCATACCCAAACATTTCCGCTAACGGCACACGAGCATTGACAATCTGGGTTCCACCACGTGCCTCCATCGACCGCACCTTACCGCGGCGCGTATTCAGGTCTCCAATAACGTCACCCATATACTCTTCCGGAACAACCACCTCAATCTTCATGACTGGTTCCAGAAGCACAGCACCGGCTTTTCGCGCACCATCACGAAACGCCATCGAACCAGCTATCTTAAATGCCGCCTCCGAAGAATCGACGTCGTGGTGAGAACCATCGTAAAGAGAAACACTCACGTCCTCAATTGGGTAACCCGCCAAAACGCCAGTGGTCAACGCATCGCGGATACCCTCCTCAACAGGTTTAATGTACTCACGCGGAATAGACCCACCAACAATATCGTTCACAAACTCAAAACCATGTCCCGGCTGCCCAGGAACGATCCTTATTTTCACGTGGCCGTACTGCCCACGCCCACCCGTCTGCTTAACGTAACGTGCCTCTGATTCCGCTGGATGAGTTAGGGTCTCCTTGTACGCAACTTGAGGTCGCCCAACCGTCGCTTCAACACCAAACTCCCGCTGGAGTCGGTCGACTAGGATCTCTAAATGGAGCTCCCCCATCCCCGAAATAACCACCTGCCCTACTTCGTCGTCTGTCTGAACCTGAAAGGTAGGATCTTCCGCCGTCAGCTTTGACAAGCCCTGCCCCAACTTCTCTTGGTCAGCCTTAGTTTTGGGCTCTATCGCCAAAGAAATAACTGGCGCTGGAAACTCCATCGATTCAAGAACTACCGGCTGCTTAGGGTCGCAAATCGTATCGCCTGTACTAATGCTCTTAAGGCCAACCGCAGCCGCAATATCACCCGCATAGACCTGCTGAATTTCTTCTCTCTTATTCGCATGCATCTTTAACAGACGCCCGATCCGCTCATTACGACCACGGATTGGATTAAAAACGGTTGTACCTGTTTTCATAACACCCGAATAAACGCGGATAAAAGTAAGCTGGCCGACAAACGGGTCAGTCATCACTTTAAACGCAAGGGCGGAGAAAGGAGACGTGTCGTCCGGAGACCGCTCAACAACATAGTCGTCGTGATCTTCACTCCGATCCGGATGCGTGCCAGAAATCGCTGGAACATCTTCTGGCGATGGCAGGTAATCTACGACTGCATCAAGAAGCGGCTGAACGCCCTTGTTCTTAAAGGCAGAACCACATAACACCGGCACAAATGGAACGTCTTCCGTTCGAACGGACTCTATGGTCCGACGCCTTAACGTCTCACGTATCTCATCTTCCGGTAACGGTTCTCCATGTAAATATTTATTCAACAAACTGTCATTAACTTCACTAACTTTTTCTACCAGATGTTCACGTAAAGTCATGGCTTCCGCGAGACAGGATTCCGGTATATCTTCGATGATGGATTCCGCACCCAAAGTTTCATCTTTGTAACGAACGGCCTTCATCCTGACAAGATCGATAACGCCGATAAAGTCATCCTCGGCACCGATGGGCATTTGAACTGCCACGGGATTCGCACCCAACTTCGTCCTAATTTCGTCAATCGCTCCAGAAAAATTTGCTCCAACACGATCCATCTTGTTGACAAAGCAAATTCTGGGTACTCGGTATTTGTCCGCCTGACGCCATACCGTTTCCGATTGAGGCTCAACGCCCCCAACTGCATCGAAGACCGCTACCGCACCATCCAACACACGAAGCGAACGTTCGACCTCAGCCGTAAAATCGACATGTCCCGGCGTATCAATAATGTTAATTCGATGATCTTGCCAATCGCAGGTCGTGGCGGCAGACGTGATCGTAATTCCCCGCTCCTGTTCCTGCTCCATCCATTCCATGTCCGCAGTCCCATCGTGAACTTCGCCCAACTTGTAGGTGATTCCGGTGTAATACAGGATCCGCTCCGTGGTTGTCGTTTTACCGGCATCAATATGCGCCATAATCCCAATGTTACGAGTACGATCAAGCCCTACCTCTCTAGACATTGCTAATTTGGGACGTCCACGCGTCTCTGGTATTTTCGCACCCACCTGCGACTTACCCGCGACCTCTGCAGTTGCCACCGTTCCCCTATTCCCTCTGCGCCCTACCACCTGTAGTGGGCGAACGCTTTGTTTGCCTCAGCCATCCGATGCGTATCTTCACGCTTCTTGACAGAACCACCGCGAAGATTCGACGCATCTATTAACTCATTAGCTAACTTCTCTCGCATCGTCTTTCCGTCGCCCCTAGACCGAGCGTAGCTTGTCAACCATCGGATGCTCAACGAGAGGCGTCGATTAGGCGAGACCTCGATTGGCACCTGATAGTTAGACCCGCCGACGCGACGCGACTTAACTTCAATCGCTGGCTTAGTGTTGTCTACAGCCTTCTTAAAAATCTTGATGGGATCGTCGCCAGTTCGTTCTTTGATAATGTCAAGACTGCCGTAAACGATACCTTCGGCTACGCTTCGCTTTCCACTCTGCATAATCATGCGTACAAATTTAGTGACGAGCGTGCTGTTGTGGACAGGGTCCGCAGGCACCTCACGCTTCGGGACTTCACGTCTTCGTGGCATCTCACTATCTCTCTATAACAGGAACTTTTAACTGAAAATTTACAACCTGTTGTTACGCCTTCGGTCGTTTGGCGCCATACTTCGACCGACTTTGTTTTCTATCGGAAACTCCAACGGTATCGAGCGTGCCACGAACAACGTGGTATCTCACGCCAGGCAAATCCTTTACTCGTCCTCCACGGATAAGCACCAATGAATGCTCCTGAAGGTTGTGCCCTTCCCCAGGGATATAACTAGTTACCTCAATACTGTTCGTCAACCTGACACGCGCGACTTTTCTGAGAGCTGAATTCGGTTTTTTGGGTGTCTGAGTAAACACGCGTACGCAGACACCTCGCCTCTGCGGGCAACTCTGAAGTGCCGGACTCTTTGTCTTATTGACGACACGCTTACGGCCCTTTCGGACCAACTGACTAATTGTCGGCACAGACACTCCCCACCTTGACGCCACGGCGTCCATTACAGACAGCGCGACCACCATAAAAACAAATGGCCGAGGCCTAAAAGCAAGACGCTTAGCTTACGACGTCCGCTTGGTACCACCGACCGGCTTGACCCTAACTTCAGTGTGCTCGCCGTGCTGGCTAATCAGAAACGCTTAAGCGTTCCTACTAAACGAAAGCCTGGATGAGGCAGCTGTTAGACTGAGGCCTCTTCCGGACGGGCCGGCACTAGATAGGGTGTCCTAGCACCGACAAAACCTTGCAACTCTAGCATACGGCGTAAATTACTAGCAACAGATTATTGGTGGCGTTTAAGCCACCAATGAATATTAGGCCATATGACCAATCTAATCTTCTTTATTACTCGCTCGATCGTTCTGACCCGAACCCAAAGCTCCCAAGGCCTTCAAGGCTCCGATTACACTCTCGGACCGACCATCAGCCTCAGAGAAATATTCAAGTTCGTGTTCTAAGTCAAGTTCATCAAGTGCAGGCTGCGGTGGCAGCGGCGGGTCATCCGACTCAATACGAACACCCCTGTAATAGCCGAAACCAGTTCCCGCTGGAATAAGTCGGCCCATCGTTACGTTTTCCTTGAGACCTCTGAGATGGTCCACTTTCCCAGAAATTGACGCCTCAGTAAGTACTCTCGTAGTTTCCTGGAAAGACGCCGCTGAAATGAAAGACTCCGTAGATAAGGACGCTTTAGTAATGCCAAGCAACAGAGGTCGACCGGTTGCTGGTTGACCACCTTCAGCCACAACGCGTTCATTTTCAGCGATAAACCTAAACTTGTCGACCTGCTCGTCAACAAGCAGCTCTGTATCGCCCACATCCTCAATTTTCACCCAACGCATCATCTGGCGAACCATCACCTCGATGTGTTTATCGTTTATAGCCACACCTTGAAGTCGGTAGACCTCTTGAATTTCGTTAACTAAATAACTGTGAAGTGCCTTCTCTCCCAGCACGCCAAGAATATCGTGCGGATTGGATGGTCCATCCATCAAAGGTTCACCAGCACGAACGCGGTCACCCTCCTGAACATTCACATGAACACCCCGAGGAAGTGAGTACTCATGCTGGTCAGCACCTGGCTCGTCAGGAATAATGATGATCTTCCTCATTCCTTTGACAATGCCGCCGTGTTTAACGACACCATCAATTTCACTAATCACCGCCGTCTCACGCGGTTTTCTTGCTTCGAAAAGTTCCACAACTCGTGGCAATCCACCAGTAATGTCCTTAGTTTTCGTCGTTTCACGAGGGATTTTCGCGAGAACATCACCTGGATTCATTGAGGCGCCGTCAGCCACCATAAGGTGGGCGTGGGACGGCATGTGGTACCGGCGAATCATCTTGCCAGATTTGTTGCGTATCTCAATAGTCGGCTGTTTCTTCTCGTCAGGAGAATCAACAATTAATCTTCGCATGAGGCCGGTGACCTCATCAACCTCTTCGTGGACGGTCATCCCTTCAATAATGTCTTTAAATTTGGCAGCACCACCCTGCTCGGTCAGGATGGAGAATGTATAGGGGTCCCACTCAACCAAAATCTGTCCTGGCTCAACGTCTTGTCCGTCACGAACTCGAAGATTTGCACCATACACGACCGAATACCGTTCGCGATCACGGCCTTTAGCATCCTGCACCACAATCGAGCCAGTACGATTCATAACAACAAGTGAACCATCGTTTTTCTCAACAACCTGCACACCCTCAAACTTTGCTATACCAGCATGTTTACTCTCCAGTGTCGATTGCTCTGACACACGGGAAGCCGTTCCACCAATATGAAACGTTCGCATAGTAAGCTGAGTGCCCGGTTCACCAATTGACTGCGCAGCGATAACTCCAACTGCCAAACCAAGTTCGACAAGTTTCCCCGTCGACAAATCACGCCCATAACAATTTGCGCAGACGCCACGACGCGAGGCACACGTCAACACCGACCTAATCTTGACTTTTTCGACACCAGCCTCCTGAATGTCAGAGGCCAGCTCTTCGCCAATCTCTGTATTAGCCGCGGCAATAACCTCACCTGTGAACGGGTCCGTTACGGCTTCAAGAATCACTCGACCGATGATCCGATCACGCAAAGGTTCAATAATCTCGCCACTCTCTACGATAGCGCTAGACTCAATGCCATCAAGCGTTCCACAATCATTTTCAGAAATAATGACATCCTGCGCAACATCCACCAGCCGCCTCGTAAGGTAACCAGAATCAGCCGTTTTTAACGCAGTATCCGCAAGTCCCTTACGCGCACCATGGGTTGAAATAAAGTACTGCAAAACCGTCAAACCTTCACGGAAATTAGCCGTAATGGGCGTCTCGATAATCTCGCCAGAAGGTTTAGCCATCAAGCCGCGCATGCCAGCGAGCTGTCGAATCTGTTGCTTACTTCCACGCGCACCAGAATCCGCCATGATATATACGGAGTTGAAGGAACGATCGTCGCCTCCACCAGCACCCATCTCGCTGAACATCTCATCTGCAATTTGCTCGGTTACATCTGACCAAATCGCAATGACTTTATTTTTTCGTTCACCGTTCGTGATTGCACCCTCAAGGTACTGCTGCTCCACCTTGATCACATCACTGTTGGCTCGGTCAACTAAGTCAGTCTTTTCCTTCGGAATCACAAGGTCATCAATACCGATTGACAACCCAGATTTGGTCGCATAGAGAAAACCTAGATCCTTTAAGCGGTCGAGCATCCCCACCGTCAGCTCGAGCCCATGGCGCAAGTAACAGTACTGCACAACTTGCTGAAGCCCCTTCTTTTTCAATAAACCATTAACAAATGGAACAACATCTGGAAGCGCATTGTTAAAGACGACCCGTCCCACGGTTGTATTGATAATTTGCTTGTCAAGATCCTGAACCGGGGTATGGAGGACATCTTGATCGTCACGAACAATCGTCAGATCCAAGAAAGAACCACTCAATCTGAGCCGAATAGGCGTCAACGTCTCAACGTCACCGGAATCGAGCGCAAGCAGAACGTCTTCAACCGTTCCAAACACGCGCCCCTCGCCCTTAGCTCCATCCTTATGCTTCGTGAGGTAGTAACAACCAAGCACAATATCCTGAGAAGGGACCGCAATCGGTGCACCGTTGGCCGGAGACATCACGTTATTCGATGACATCATCAACACCGAGGCTTCAATCTGCGCCTCAGGTGACAACGGAACATGTACCGCCATTTGGTCACCGTCGAAATCCGCATTAAATGCAGTACATACAAGGGGATGAATCCTGATGGCCTTACCTTCGACAAGTACCGGCTCAAAAGCCTGGATGCCGAGCCGGTGCAGGGTTGGCGCGCGATTCAACAGAACAGGATGCTCACGAATAACCTCTTCAAGAATATCCCAGACCTGAGGCTCGTACTGCTCGACCATCTCCTTGGCCTGCTTTATAGTCGCCACCATCCCGCGTTGTTCCAGCTTGTTGTAAATGAAAGGCTTGAACAGTTCCAACGCCATTTTTTTGGGAAGACCACACTGGTGGAGTTTTAGGTTAGGGCCCACCACAATGACTGACCGGCCTGAATAATCAACCCTTTTGCCAAGCAGATTCTGACGAAAGCGGCCCTGCTTTCCTTTCAATGTGTCAGAAAGAGATTTCAGTGGACGATTATTCGCACCACGAAGAACCCTTCCCCTCCTCCCGTTATCAAAAAGCGCGTCCACCGCCTCCTGAAGCATCCTTTTCTCATTGCGGATGATTACATCTGGAGCCTTCAACTCCATCAGCTTCTTCAGTCGGTTGTTACGGTTAATGACCCGACGGTACAAATCATTAAGGTCGGAAGTCGCGAATCTTCCACCATCAAGGGGAACAAGCGGACGCAACTCGGGAGGAATAACCGGAATTACGTCAAGAATCATCCATTCTGGTTTATTAGTAGAACGACGAAACGAATCAATCACTTTCAATCGTTTCGCAAACTTAAGCTTTTTCTGCGCCGATGTTTCACTGCGCATTTTTTCCCGGAGCTCAACAGCGAGATCTTCAATCTCAACAGATCGAAGCAACTCCTTGATTGCCTCGGCTCCCATCTGCGCGTCAAACCTAGAGCCGTGCTCCTCACGAGCCTTACGCAGCTGTTCTTCTGTTAATAGCTGATTCTGCTTAAGATCAGTGTCTCCAGGGTCAACAACTACATAGGCTTCAAAATAAAGAACTCTCTCAAGGTCTCGAAGAGCAATGTCAAGTAAATGGCCTATGCGACTGGGTAATCCCTTAAAAAACCAAACATGACTCACGGGGGTAGAAAGCGTTATGTGTCCCAGCCGTTCTCGACGAACCTTTGCCTGCGTGACTTCAACACCGCACTTATCACAGATGACACCGCGGTGTTTCATACGCTTGTACTTACCGCACAAGCATTCCCAATCCGTCACTGGACCAAAAATCTTTGCACAAAACAAACCATCTCGTTCCGGCTTAAAGGTTCGATAATTTATCGTTTCCGGCTTCGTTACCTCGCCGTGTGACCACGATAAGATCTTCTCCGGTGAAGCGAGACTGATCCGAATCGCATCAAAATCGACCGCCAAAGAGCCCCCATCTGAAAAACCCGGTAGCATGAAGTCCCCTTCCTAAGCTTCAACCTCGGCACTGGGAGCCAATTCCAACTCCCCGTCCGCATCAGTAACCACGTCTGACTCATCAGTTTCGTCAGTCAATATTTCTACAACTGGTTTCTTGCTCTTGATGAGATCAACATCCAAACAAAGAGCTTGAAGTTCCCGTATCAATACATTGAAGGATTCTGGAAGGCCAGGAGAAAACGATGCATCACCCTTCACTATCGCTTCGTATATCTTCGCACGACCGGTGACGTCATCAGACTTGGCCGTCAACAACTCCTGAAGAATGTGTGCTGCCCCATAGGCCTCCAACGCCCACACTTCCATCTCACCGAAACGCTGCCCTCCAAACTGAGCCTTTCCACCTAGCGGTTGTTGGGTTATCAGAGAATAAGGGCCAATAGATCTAGCGTGGATCTTGTCGTCTACGAGATGAGAAAGCTTGAGCATGTATATGTAACCAACCGTCACATTTTGTTCAAATGCCTCGCCCGTCATACCGTCAAAAAGAGTCGTCTTCCCGCTATTTGGCAATCCCGCCTCTTCAAGCCAATGCTTGATCTCAGTCTCACGTGCTCCGTCAAAAACTGGCGTAGCAAAATGCAGCCCCAATGCGTGAGCAGCCCAGCCTAAATGAGTTTCCAAGATCTGCCCGACATTCATCCGAGACGGCACTCCAAGCGGATTCAGAACAATTTCAACCGGTGTGCCGTCCGGCAAGTGAGGCATGTCCTCTTCAGGCAGTATGCGCGCAATGACCCCCTTGTTGCCATGTCGACCAGCCATTTTGTCGCCGACAGAAAGCTTTCGCTTCATTGCAACAAAGACCTTCACCAACTTAATGACGCCTGGAGGCAGTTCGTCGCCTCTACGAATCTTTTCTTTTTTCTCCTCAAATGCTTGACGGATAATATCGACCTGCGCCGCAGTCCGATCCTCGAGAGCCTGCAGTTCAGTTTCAAGCTTTTTGTCGTTAGTGACAATATGAGAACGTGCGATATCTGGATAGGTTAATTCTTCAATTGACGAAGAAGTTAAAACAGCACCTTTCTCCATGAGTCGCTCTGAACCAAACTCGTTGAACAAGTCGGCAGCCAACGACTTGCCTTCCAACATGGGCCCGAGTCTCTTTTTTACCTCGTCATGCAGGATACGAATCTCGTGCTGCATGTTTTTTTCCATCATCTCAAGCTCTTCAGCTTCAATCGATATCGCCCTCTCGTCTTTATCGATTCCCTTCCGCGAAAAGATCTTGACGCCTACAACGATCCCTTCAATCCCTGGCGGACAAAGTAGAGACGCATCACGGACGTCTCCCGCCTTCTCCCCAAAGATCGCACGCAGTAGCTTCTCCTCAGGAGTTAACTGTGTCTCGCCTTTCGGAGTAACTTTACCGACCAAAATGTCAGATGGTTTGACGTAGGCGCCTATTCGAATAATGCCGCTCTCATCGAGGTCTTTCAAAAACCCTTCAGACACGTTAGGAATGTCACGAGTAATCTCTTCAGGGCCCAACTTGGTATCTCGCGACTCAATCTCAAACTCTTCGATATGAATTGACGTGTAGTAGTCATCACGAACCATTCGCTCAGAGACAAGAATTGCGTCCTCAAAGTTGTAACCACGCCAAGGCATGAATGCAACCAACACGTTACATCCGAGCGCTAACTCTCCTAACTCCGTGCACGGTCCATCCGCAAGAACCTGACCGGCTTCAACCTGTTGCCCCACATGAACAATAGGTCTTTGATTGATGCATGTATTTTGGTTCGACCTCCTGAATTTCGTCAGATTATAAATGTCTGCACCAAGGTCGTTCGACATGTCAGACCCACCGGACGCCTCACTATCAGCTCGAACAACGACCCGCTGCGAATCCACAAAGTCAACGCTTCCCGCGCGCCTTGCCATAACAACCGCACCCGAATCCCTGGCCGTAATATGCTCCATCCCAGTCCCAACGAAGGGCGCCCTCGCCCGCAATAAGGGGACCGCCTGGCGTTGCATATTTGATCCCATCAGCGCACGATTGGCATCATCATTTTCGAGAAACGGTATTAGTGACGCCGCCACCGAAACGAGCTGCTTGGGCGAAACATCGATATACTCAATGTTGTCCCGAGCCGCTAAAATAAAATCACCCGCTTGCCTGGCGTTAACACGTTCGTCAATTAAATTGCCGTCACTGTCCAAACCAGCATTAGCTTGCGCGATGACATACTTGTCCTCCTCCCAAGCAGACAGGTAAAAGGAATACGGTTCGAACTCAGCGGACCTTTTTTTTCGGTTCTTCGCGTTCTTATTTTCAACTAATACATCGCCAGATTCGACTATGTCACCAACCTTATATTTGGTCCCACCACGTTTGGTTATCCGGACAAAATCAACGGCACGACCATCCTTGACTTTTCGATACGGCGACTCAATGAACCCGAACTCATTGATACGAGCGTAGCAAGACAAAGAGGATATAAGTCCAATATTTGGCCCCTCAGGAGTCTCAATAGGACAGATTCGACCATAGTGTGTTGGATGTACGTCACGAACCTCAAAACCTGCTCGCTCCCTAGACAGACCTCCCGGTCCAAGTGCGGACAAACGTCTCTTGTGAGTGACCTCCGACAAGGGGTTAGTTTGGTCCATGAACTGCGAAAGCTGAGAAGAGCCAAAAAACTCACGGATCGCGGCCATCACCGGCTTCGCATTAATAAGGTCATGCGGCATGGCAGTTGCCATCTCCTGGTAAACGGACATCTTTTCCTTGATAGCCCGTTCCATCCGAACCAATCCAATACGGAACTGATTCTCTAGCAACTCACCAACAGACCGAACACGACGATTGCCTAGATGGTCAATATCATCGACGTTTAGAGGGTTCCGCCGAAGCGTAAGTAGATATTTAATAACCTCGTAAAAATCTTGAGGGTGCAAGACCTTCTCAGTAAGCGGAGTGTCGAGACCAAGTTTCGTATTAAGTTTCAACCTACCAACCCGAGAAAAATCATACTTCTGGGCATTAAAGAACATATTTTCAAAAAGGGACCGCGAACTATCAAGTGTCGGCGGATCCCCCGGACGAAGACGCCGATAAATCTCAATAAGCGCCTCTTCATGCGTCTGCACCGGGTCCTTCTTCAAAGTCGCGGAAAGAACAGGACCTACTTCGTCCTGCTCTGGAAAGAAAATCTCGATCGATTCAATTTCCTTTTCCTGAGCCATCGAAATAATGCGTGGCGTTATCTCTTCATTGGCTTCAAGGATGACTTCACCCGTCGAGGGATCAACAATATCGGCGACAGTAAAGGCCCCCTCGAGCTCGGCATCTGCGATCTCAACCGTCTCTACCCCGGCCCTCTTAAGGCCCTCAACTGACTCGCGGGTCAACTTCTTTCCTGCCTTCACGACTACGTTCGTACCAGGAACATCAACGTTCTTTGCTACACGCCGACGAACTAACGTGTCACTTACGTCCCACTTCAGCGTTGAGCCTTTGATTTGGATTCGCTCAACCACATGAAACGCACGAATAATCTCGTCAGCACTCCTGAGCCCTAACGCGCGGAGAAAAACTGTCGCGAGAAACTTTCGTTTGCGATCGATACGGACGTAGAGAAGATTCTTAGCGTCGTACTCGAATTCAACCCATGAGCCACGATAAGGAATAATCTGCGCAACAAAAGCTGCCTTATCTTCAGAGTGAAAAAAGGCCCCTGGAGAACGATGCAGCTGAGAAACGATCACACGCTCCGTGCCGTTAATGATGAACGTGCCGTTATCCGTCATAAGCGGCAGGTCGCCAAAGTACACTTCCTGCTCTTTAATATCGCGGATGGTTTTGACGCCCGTTTCTGGATCCTTATTCCACACAACCAGACGAATTGTGACTTTGAGAGGCACTGAATAGGTCATTCCCCTCTCTTGACACTCCTCGACGTCGTATTTGAGTTTTAGGCCGAACCTTTTCCCATCTACCTCACGAATCACTTCATACTGAACGCCAGGCACGTCGGCAACCGGCTCCCAGTTACCTATCGAATACTCAATAAACTCGAGCGATGAATTCTCCCGAAAGTCACTAATCGGAAAAACAGATTTAAACACTGATTGAAGCCCAGCATCCTCACGCTCAGCCGACGTGCGATTCATTTGCAGAAATCGCTCGTACGACTTTCGCTGGATTTCAATAAGATTTGGAATTGGAACTGTCGCATTAATTTTCGAAAAATCAATGCGCTCGCGATAGACGTTCTTAGGCAGGATATGCTGCACGGTTGAAGTCCTCTACGTCGAACAGGAATAAAATTCGAGTGGTAAAAAAATAAACCCAGAAAGCCAGCCGAGTTGGCTGACGCCACGAAAAATGTACCGCGCGCCCACTTAGAAACGCAAACAAAACTGGACACGCACGGCACCGGCAACGCCGGAGCCTGTCACACAAAAATCAGCGAAATGAAGCCTCACTTCATCTCAACCTTAGCGCCGACCTCCTCAAACTTCTTCACAAGTGCTTCCGCCTCGTCCTTAGGAATTCCTTCCTTAATAGGACTCGGAGCACCTTCTACCAAATCCTTCGCTTCCTTTAGGCCTAGGCTTGTCGCCTCACGGACCGCCTTGATGACGTTAATCTTCTTTGCCCCGATGTCGGTCAACGTTACGGTAAATTCAGTTTGCTCTTCAGCAGCCGCGCCGGCTCCCGGAGCCGCCGCACCGGCAACCGCGACCGGCATGGCCGCCGCCGCGCTCACGCCGAGCTCATCTTCCAGCTTTTTAACAAGCTCAGAAAGTTCAAGAACCGACATGCCCTTGATGTAATCAACAACTTGTTCTTGGGTCACTTCAGCCATTCTCAGCTTTCCTCCTCAGACTTCTTTTTTTCAACTTGACTCAAAACGCTCATGAGATCCCGTGGCAGGGCGTTTAGTACCTGCACAAGTTGCGTCATAGGCGCCTGGAGAACCATCAACAGTTTCGCTTGGAGTTCCGGTTTGCCCGGTAGCGTCGCCAAATCGGCGACGCCTTTCGCTTCAATTTCCTGGCCCTGGATAACCGCCACCTTGACAGTTAAAGCAGGAGCACTCTTCGAAAAATCAACCAGCGTTTTAGCCAGCAACACTGGGTCGTCGCTACTGTACGCAACAGCAGTTGTACCTTGAATATGAGAACCTAAACCCTCAAAGGGAGTGCCCTCAAAGGCACGTCTCGCCAACGAGTTCTTCACCACCCTATAACTCGCGTTAACCTTTTTAACCTTGCGACGAAGTTCCGTTGCTTGCGGAACATCCAACCCTTTGTAGTCGACAAGGATGATGCTCTCCGTACCACTAAACTCTGACTTTAATTCCGAGAGACGAGCTTCTTTCTCCGCCCTTGTAATAGCCATCACTCTGCCTTCGCCGCGAGTTCAACACTCGAAGAATCCACACGTATCCCGGGTCCCATCGTCGATGACAAATGGATACCTTTTACATATTTACCTTTAGCTGCAACAGGCTTAGCCTTCATCACACTTGTCGCCAACGCCTGTGCATTATCAATTAACTTCTGAGTTTCAAAAGAGACTTTGCCAATCGGCGCATGCACAACACCGGCCTTATCAACCCGGTATTCAACCTTACCTGCCTTTATTTCCTGAACTGCTTTAGCCACATCAACCGTCACCGTGCCGGTCTTCGGATTAGGCATCAAACCACGCGGACCCAACACGCGCCCAAGCTTGCCAACTTCTCGCATCATATCCGGCGTCGCAACTACGGCCTCGAAGTCCATCCAGCCGCCCTGAATCTTCGCAACTACATCTTCGCCACCGACCTCATCAGCACCAGCACCAGTGGCCTCTTTTTGCTTCTCTCCATTAGCGATGACGACGACTTTCTTGCTTCTACCTAAACCATGAGGAAGAACGACGGTACCACGAACCATTTGGTCCGCATGTTTCGGATCGACCCCAAGACGCATTACCAATTCGACCGTCTCATCAAACTTCGAGTACTTGAGACTTTGAACTAGAGGTATCGCATCCTGGATGGAATACGACTTATCCTCAACTTTAGCCTTCGCCGATACAAACTGTTTCCCACTCTTAGCCATTGCCCATTTAACCTAAATATTCAGTGCCTAACCTTCCACCTCAATCCCCATGGACCGAGCAGTGCCCGCGACTATGTTTACAGCCATATCCAGGTCGTTCGCATTCAGATCAGGCATTTTAGTTTTTGCAATTTCCTCAACTTGCTGACGCGTCACTTTTCCAACTTTATCCCTGTTAGGTTCTCCCGATCCCTTTGCAATGTTTGCAGCACGTTTAAGAAGAATTGACGCCGGCGGAGTCTTAGTTATGAAGCTGTAGGAACGGTCAGCGTAGACCGTCACAACGGCAGGGATAATCAAACCCTCTTGACCAGCGGTCTTAGCATTAAAGGCTTTACAGAAATCCATAATATTTAAACCGTGCGGTCCTAGCGCCGTCCCTACGGGCGGAGCCGGGGTCGCCTTACCGGCCGCTATCTGCAATTTAATCTGTCCGATAATTTTTTTCGCCACCGTTTTGTCCTACAGTTTCTCCACCTGCAAAAAATCAAGCTCAACAGGTGTCGCTCGACCAAAGATCGTTACCATTACCTTCAACGTATTTCGATCAACATTTACATCATCCACAACGCCGTTGAAACTCGTGAACGGACCTTCGTTAATCCGAACTTGGTCGCCTTTGTCGAAAGTGTACTTCGGCTTCGGTTGTTCTGCCGCAACTGTTACCTGGTGCAGAATATGGTCCACCTCTTCCTTAGTGAGAGGAGTCGGTTTTGAACCTGCACCGACAAAACCGGTCACTTTAGGCGTATTCTTCACAACGTGCCACGCGTCATCAGACATGTTCATTTCGACCAAAATGTAGCCAGGGAAAAAGCGTTTCGTGCTGACGACTTTCTTGCCACCCCTCATTTCGACAACATCCTCAGTCGGCACAAGCACATCACCTATATCCTGTTGCAGACCATAGGCCTGAACGCGCTGCTGCAAAGATTCTGAAACCTTATTCTCAAAGCCAGAATAGGTGTGAACGATATACCACTGCTTGGCAATAACGTCTGTCATGAAGCACCAAATGCTGAAAACAAAGCACTCGCAAGTCGACCTAGCACGAGATCAACGCCCCAAAGATAGAGACCAAACATAACGGACACCAAAATAACGACTAGAGTTGTCGCCTGCACTTCCTTCCACGTTGGCCAAGTAACACGCTCAATCTCGTTGCGGACCTGAGCCAGAAACACCCGCGTCCGGCCCCACCAGCCCAACAAGCCTCCAGCTGATACCTCGCGTGAACTTTCAGCCATCGCCGAC
>CAZDQD010000063.1:0-12654 GCA_964507425.1 uncultured Vicinamibacteraceae bacterium | reverse complement strand
CGGTTTAGTGTGAAGCGTTGGCAGATTAAGTAACATCCTAAACATGAGGAGTCGACAAGATGGCTGGTGAGAAATCGACGTTGAAACGAGAGGCTACGGTAGTGCTCGTATGTGGGCAATCCAATTTGATCGCGGAAGACGGCTACTCTCAAGGATTAACTGGCCTTGCGCCAGTTACGAATGAAATGTTGGAACACCCCGCTGATGACGATTGGCTCATGTGGCGGCGAACGCAGAACGGGTGGGGATACAGCCCGTTGGATCAGGTCGACCGGGAAAACGTTCGTGAACTTCGCATGGTTTGGTCACGGGCGCTCGAACCGGGCCGATCGGAAGGGACTCCGCTCGCGTATGGTGGGGTGCTGTTCATGCCCCAGGCGAGTGATGTGATACAAGCGATCGATGCAAAAACTGGCGACCTTATCTGGGAAGACAGACGAGATTTACCAGAGGATGTTTACGATTTTGTCGGGGGCAATTCGAGAAACAACAGGAATATTGCGATTTACGCCCGTTTCATTATTAATACGAGTGATGACGATTTTGTTTTCGGCCTGAATGTTGAAACAGGTGAAATTGCGTGGGAAACGAAGATTTTTGATTACCGCGTTAATCCAGTCGGGCATAGTTCGGGACCGATCATTGCTGACGGGAAGGTCATCTCGGGTCGGAGTTGTCGCCCAGCCGGTGGGCCAGAATCCTGCGTTATTGTGGCGCACGATGCGCGAAACGGGGAGGAACTGTGGCGGAGGCGTACTGTTCCAGCACCCGGAGAACCCGGAGATGAGACGTGGGGTGGCGTACCATACGAGGATCGCGTACACGTCGGCACGTGGATGCCGGCGAGCTACGACCCGGAATTGCGGTTGATCTATCAGGGCACCTCGGTCACATCACCAGCGCCAAAGTTTATGCTTGGGGGTATCGAAAACACGCATCTCTACCATAACTCCACATTAGCACTCGATGTCGATACGGGAGAGATTAAGTGGTATTACCAACATCTAAACGACCACTGGGACCTGGACCATCCTTTTGAACGACTACTGCTCGACACGGCTGTAGCTCCTGATTCCAATTCTGTAAGTTGGATTAATCCAAGAATATCCAGAGGTGAAATGCGGAAAGTCGTTACAGGGATACCCGGAAAAACCGGCGTTGTTTATACGCTGGATCGTGAAACTGGTGAGTTTTTGTGGGCTACGCCGACAGTCGCCCAAAATGTTATTAGTGGAATTGACGGTTCGACGGGGATCGTTCGAGAAAACGCGGAGACCGTGTTTACTGCAGAAGGGCAACAGGTGCTTGCGTGTCCTAACATGCATGGGGGGAAGGATTGGGAGGCGGGGGCGTATAGCCCACTCACGAACACGATGTATATGCCTCTTAGAAATATGTGTCAGCGTCTGCTAGCAACAACATCCGCTGACGCGTCCCACCGTATTTACGCACTTGCCGTCAGACACGAACTTGCACCTGGGCGGGAACAACTCGGTGCGGTATATGCCATTTCCGCCGAAACTGGTGAGACGAACTGGTTACATGAACAACGGGCTGCAACGTTGTCGTTGGCTGCAACTGGTGGAGGATTGGTGTTTGGTGGTGACGCGAATGGGAGATTCCGTGCTTTTGATCAAGTTACAGGGGAGATTCTGTGGGAAATTAATCTCGGTTCGCCGGTGAGCGGTTTTCCGATTAGCTATGCGGTGGACGGTCGCCAGTACATTGCAGTCAGTACCGGTGGTGCCGCAACGACAGCAAGTTTTTTGAGCCTTACACCAGAGTTGCAACCAAGTAATGGCAACAATTTGTTTGTATTTGCATTGCCTGAGTAAGGCGCCGAGTTAGCGTGAGTTCGGGGCACCCGTGAGTACAGGTATTGATTTTGAGCTGTGAACACGATCGTTAGATAGAACATGAGGCGGCCGTTATGGACGGTATTACAGCAGGACTAATGTTTCTTGTCGGGTTAGCAGGCGGTTGGCTTCTAGGTGTGAGGAAGCTCGCTGTGGCGAGAGAAGATGTAGCCAGGGTAACCGCCAAGTTGGAAGAACGGGAGCGATCTTCTGATCGTGAGCAAGAGGTCTATAAGAATGCGTTGTTCGACATGGAGGCAAAGTTCTCAGACTTGGCGAAAAAGGCACTGAATGAAAATAGTGACGAATTTCTCAAACAAACGAAGACGGAACTGAAACCGGTTACGGATTCACTGAAAGAACTAGACAAACGTAGTAGCGCGATGGAAAAGGCCCGCGAGTCGGCTTACGCGTCGTTGAGTACCCAGATAAGAGTCATGATGGAGAGCGCGGAGGGCATGTCGAAGAGTTCGGAACGCATGCAGACATTGTTGAAAGGCTCTGGCCAGGTGCGCGGTAATTGGGGTGAACATCTGCTCCGAAATGTTGTGGAATTTGCGGGAATGAAGGAGCATGTTCATTTCTACACACAGAAAACGGAAGCTGATGGTCAGCGACCGGACATGGTCATATTGCTGCCTGGCGAAGCTGGAATCCCAGTGGACTCTAAATGTCCATTCGATAGTTTTCAACAAGCTTCGGAGGAGAATGATCCAGAACGAAGTCGTAACTTAATGGCTAAACACGCGAAAGCGGTTCGAGCCCATGTCGAGGCTCTGAGACGAAAAGACTATTCGGGTGCAGTAGTTGGTTCGATTGATTTTACGGTGATGTTTATGCCAGGAGATCATCTGTTTGAAAGCGCGTTGCAGGTTGATCCGGAATTGCATGATTACGCGCTAAACAAAGGGATTCTAATCGCGAATCCTGTGAGTCTTGTCGCACTGTTGCGGACGGTTCGGATCTACTGGAGACAGGAAAAGGAATTTAAAAACGCGGAGGAGATGGTAAGTGAATCGCGAGAACTCTACAAGCGTGTCCTCACTTTTATGAGCTACTACGAGAAAATGGGTTCGAAGCTTAACGACGCAGTGAAAGCCCATAACGATGCTTGGGCGAGTTTTGACAGTCGTTTGGTGCCTCAGGGTCGTAAAATTGAGAGCCTTAAGCTTGATGTTGGGGAAGATAAAAAATTAAGTAGCGAGAAGGCGGGCCCCCAAGAAATTGAGCTGGTCGCGCGGGAAACAACGGCAGGCAAGACAAAAGAAGCCTTGTTCGATTAGTTAAGAACATCTATGAGGTGGCTGAATTTCAGAATTAAGCTGCGTCCGGCGCCGAGTGGCACGTAGTCGCTGATCCCTTCAATTTCGTTATAAACGAGAAAAAGTCCCGTATTCGCATCGTTCAACCAGCCAAACCGTACATTTGAAGACCAGACGTTCGCGCTGTCGTTGTGTTGCAACAGTGCTTGAAGAAACACGCGTGGCGTGATGTTGTAACCAAAGCGAGCGCTGGCGAGATTCGTGACTGTGCTGCCACCTGGTAAATCGATATCGTTGCGACTATAGCTGAGCGACAAATTGAGAACGTCTTCGTAGCGCATGCGGAGTGAAGGCCGAAATGTAACGATCGTTCCGTCAAAAAATCCACCCGCCGTTGTGCTGACGCCAAAACTTATTGGTGCGGAGCGGTTATATCTGAAGGAGTATTGTGTTTCGCTGAAATCGTATCGACCCGGCAAGATAGGGATACCTGATACGGTGAAAGGCCTCAGTACTCGTTCACTTTTAACATCGTACCAGGCGCCAGTGGTCGAGCTGTCATCAAACTCGCCACTGAAGTGCATATGTAGGAAAGACGTTTCCATCACGCCTGAGAAATTCCAGAAGCGACTGAAGCTCATGTGTGGGGTAAGTTCTTGGAATTTTAGGAAGCCATTTGGGCGGGAAGTGTTATTGATGCCGAAATCGAATTTCCGAAATCCACCCGTGCGCCGAACGAACCCAACTTCAGGATTAAAATCCTCGCCGTTTTCTTGATAACTTGTTAGAAGACGCCAGGATTCAGAGCTGTAATTTGCAGCGACGTTTAACGCGTGATCACGTCCAGAGCGGCCGGGAGTCTCTGTCCGTCCATAAAACCCCTGTACAAGTCCATTCTGACCGAGTCCCCAACGACCGTCGACGGCATAGGTGCGGTTGTAATCGTTTGCTTGAGACAGGGTGCCCGTCGCAACGCGATTAATGAAAATGGTGCCAAGGCTCGACCGATTGGGTAAATCCCGTCGACCGCGAAAGACAGTGAAGTTGTTGGCGGCTCCGACTCCGGTTACGTCTTCAGTTTGCATGTTTAAGAACCCGATTGTCGTGCTCTGTGAAATTTTCCCAGAAAGCCTTGTTCCAGCGAGGATTGGTATCTGCTGCCCGGTGTTACTGATGCCGATTCGACGACTGAAAAATAAATCGGTTTGACCTAAATCTGGTGCGCGCGAGGCGCCTTCATTAGAGACCGTAAAAGCGCCGGCATTCTCCAAAAAGAACGGACGTTTTTCAGGAAAGAAAAGATTAAATCGGTCCAAATTGATTTGTTGATCGTCTACCTCGACCTGTGCAAAATCGGTGTTGTAGGTGCCGTCAATAGTTAGCCCTGAGGTGACGGTATATTTCAGATCGATACCAGCGTCGCCAGTGAGGATAGGGTGCCTAGCCGGTATAGCGTCCCGCGTCAGCGCTTTTCCAACAGCGTAGGGTGTTAGCTGTAGGTTTCGGGAAAGATTACCAGGAGGGCGTAGCCCCAGAAGGGTGCCAGCTAGGGAAAGTCGGTAGAGGTTGTATTGGCGAGGCAGTGGTGCCCAGAAAGCTGTTTCGTTTCGGCGCCTCAAATTTCGCTGAAAGTTTACGCCCCAGATGGGTTGCTCGGCGTTGGCATAACGAATCGTACTAAAGGGTATTGCAAACTCAGCGGTCCATCCGATCTCTGTGATTTTCGTCCTGATTTGCCAGGCCCCGTCCCAGTTGAGATTAAAGCCACCTCCGCCGCCTCGAGAAAAACCCCCACCTCCACCACCGCCAAAGAGGCCGCCACTGCCGCCTTCATTTATCACTTGTCCGTCATATTCTTGGCCTGACGGAGTTGTGCCAAAAATAAATCCGTTTTGATCGTCATTGAAGGTATCGAGGATTAGTTGAAAACTGTCGGCGTCGTTCATGGAGCAATCACGTCGACTCGTGCTTGTAATGATGGATTCAGGCTCTCGGTCGTAACAGATGACACCAAAATAGAGTGTGGCATTGGTGTATATGATGCGAACCTCGGTCCGTTCGGTGGCAGGATTGCCCTCGTCGGGCGCGTTTTGTATGATATCGGTTGCGATGGGCGCGACTCGCCAAATCGCTTCGTGCAATACATCACCATCGATGATTGGTCGTGTCTCGACAGGGTGAGCAGCGACGGTTCGAGCGGCTGTCGGTGCGTCTTGGTCTGGCTCGGGTAGTGGTGTGGCAGTTTGGTTGGCAGTAGCCGAAACGGAGATCAAAAGTAGAAACGCTGAAGATACGAGAAAAGGCAGTCGAATTGGCCTAGCCGGGCCTTGTTTAGAAAAGAAAATCCGGTCAAAAAGAGGTGTTCGATGAGCGAAGAAACGGTCTAGACGCACGGGGGACGAAGATGTTGCTGACAAAGGATGCGAGAATTAGTGAAACCCTTCCTAGTTAAAACAATGTGGTACACGAGTTATTATTTCCGAGGTCCGAATAGGAGAATCACAAAAGGGGGCATGATGCCAGTCAAAAACAGGTCAGAATCAAGGGTATGGCTTGCAGTCATGACGGTCAGCCTAGTAGTAATGGTAATGTTTTTTAAAGCAGATGAATACGTGGTGGTGTCTGCGCAAAGTAATTTTGTCGGTGGTGCCCCTGTCAGGATCGATGACGGTGATGTTCTGAAGGCCAGAGTCCGACTCGTCGCTGGCGCTCGGTCGAACTGGCACAGTCACAGCTGGGGCCAAATGTTGTTGGTCGAGGAGGGTGTTGGCCGTATCCAGCGGCGTAACGGACCGCTGAGAGAGTTGCGCGCAGGGGAGCCTGTTTTTACCGGGGATGGAGTGGTTCACTGGCATGGTGCAGCTCCAGACGAAGATTTGGTGATGTTGTCGATTCGTGGAGATGGGGTTGAATGGCATGAGTCAGTGTCCGACGATGTTTATCTTCAGGAGCCGATACGATGATTGGTGGTGTCGTGAACGCTAGCAAGAACTAGCGGGTGTTGTAGTAATTTCATTGTGGAGAGGAAGACGAAGAATGAGTGACGTATTGACAGGTTCAGAATTTAAAGAAGCATTGCGAGCGGGTACACCTAAATTGGGATTGTTTGTAAATTCTCATAGTCCGACGGTTGTGGAACAGTTGGCTCACAGCGGATATGACTGGCTGTTGGTTGATACGCAACACGGGCCAATGGGTTTCGAGACATTGTCGACAATGATCGGTGGCATCTCAAGTGGCGGTGCGAAATCGTTAGTGCGTGTTGCCGGTGCGCACGATAGAGGCGGTATCCAGCAATCGTTAGACGTGGGTGCCGATGGCGTATTGGTGCCGTATATCAATACTGCTGACGAGGCGCGCCAGGCTGTAAGCTGTTGCCGATACCCGACAGCGGGAACCCGGTCCGTGTATTTTCCGCAGCGAAGTATGAATAAAGCCGGATTGCTGGGGTATGCCGGTGCGGCGAACGACAACGTGATCTGTGCGTTACAGGTGGAGACCGCCGATTGCATCAAGAATATTGATGAGATTGCTGCGGTTCCAGGTGTTGACCTCCTCTTTCTTGGCCAGAACGATCTGTGCATGTCAATGGGGTTGTACGAGAAGTACCAGTTTCCAGATATGTACTTTTCGGACGAGCTCCAGGAGGCAACGAATAAACTTCGTGCTGCGGCCAAAAAGAACAATGTGATTCTGGGAATCTTTCTGTTTGGCACTGACCGTGTTGGTGAATTTCTTGAGAAAGACTTTTCGTTGTTCAGTGTCGGCAATGATTTGCATCACGTGTTGACCCAAGCTGGAGCCTACGTCGGTGACGTGGAGAAGGTGTCTCAGGAAAAGGGGCGTCCGTGGACGCGTCGTTCGACGGCGCTCTTCTAAACTGAACAAGAAGACAGTCGTCCCCCAAGTGGATGGACTTAGACGGAATTGCCATCTGCTTGGGGGTGGCCTGCCAAATGCCAACAATGTGGAGAAGGTGGCGCAGGCGCATCTTCGGGTTCGCGCTATTCGTGTTGGCTAATATCTCGGAAATCGTTAGTCACAGATGAGTGTCATGGATAATTACGTCGCCCACGATTGGTCAAGGCATCGAAACGCGCGTAAAGCATTGGGCTTCCTGTGTGGTTGCTTGCTTCTCATAGTGACACTAACTGCAGGAGAACGCTGGCAGCGAGACATCGAGCCTCAAAACGATGCGATGAACCCATTCTCGACGGAAGAGGACTGGGTACGATTTTCGGGTGGTCGTAATTTTGGATCGAGTGGTGGGATTGATATGGATATTGATGGAGTTCATATCTGGGTGGCGGAACGTTGTGGTGGCAACACTTGTGCAGAGTCATCACTGGATCCAATTTTGAAATTGACACCAGATGGTTCATTGGTTACGAGTTTTGGTGCTGGTATGTTCAACCAACCGCACGGTTTGCACGTTGATCGAGACGGAAATATTTGGGTGACGGACGCGCAGGGGTCAAGGGTGGACGAACCTGAGGCGGCGCGTAAAGGTCATGTGGTGCTGAAATTTTCTCCGGAAGGTGAGTTGCTACTCACGCTTGGTACACCGGGGATTGGTAAAGCAAGCCCGGGAACGTTGGACCAACCATGCGATGTCGTTGTTGGGGATGACGGATTTATTTATGTAGCTGACGGGCATGCTGGCCAACTTGCGAGTGCAGGTCCACACACAACGGCTCGAGTTGTGAAGTACGGGCCCGATGGGGTTTATCTCATGGAATGGGGAAGTCACGGTGAAGAAGACGGTCAATTCCGGACACCGCATGCGATTGAGATCGATTCTCAAGGCCGAATCGTCGTGGCGGACCGTGGAAACGACAGGTTGCAGGTGTTCACGCCTGACGGGACGTTTATCGAATCTTTTTACCAGTACAGTCGCCCTAGCGGACTCCATATTCTCGCAGACGACACGGTTTACGTTGCGGATTCTGCATCATCACGAAATGGGCAACATCCTGGTTGGGAATATGGCATTCGCATTGGAAACCTGAGAACGGGTTCGTTGGACTGGTTTATCAATGGTTCCAATCCAGAAGGCGTGGCTGTTGCTTCGGATGGCACGGTTTATGGTGCAGTGGTCTCAGATGGTGGTGGCCTACTGAGATACGTTAGGTAGCGAAGGTTAAGGTTTGCGGAACGCGCGAATGTTGAGCAGTGCGATCTACTGTTTCGTTAATGTGACGTTTCCGACGACCGGTGGATCTTGCTCCGGCCAGTTGAATGTTCCAGTCATAGTTTGATCTGTGACACGAGCGTTGATTTGAAATCGATAAATCGTTGTTTGTCGGTAAACGTACCAGTCGAAATTTTTGTGTTCAAATTTCAGCGAGATAGATTGATTCTCCCCGAGTTCTCCAGTCACCTCGCCGCTGTCGGACCCCGCGCTATTGGTGGACGGGTCGATCCATTGAGAGCGGTAGGTACCTTCCACGGTCTTGCCGTCCACTTCAAGGAACACAGTGACGTCTTCGAGGAAACCAGGCCGGCCGCTAGTAACCTGGAGTTGGCCTTTCCATTGACCGTTCACTGATGCGGCAGACGGCGCGGTGGGTGAGGGGCTTCCGCCTCCGCAACCAACGGTAAACGCCACGATTAGCGCCAATAGTGCGAAAAACGTTCGGACATGTGTCATTCCAGTTACCCGCTTGTGTTTGATTTGGACCGGCCTGCTGATGATGTCATAACTGGTTAAAGCGAAAAGCACGTATTTCATAATAATTCAAATTTTGGTAGCCAATAGAATTATTATTGCTTAGGCGTTCGCCTCCAAATTGGTTGGCGTAACGAAAGTTAACTTTTTTTGTGCGTGCGAGAGTGAGTGGACCTATGACAAGGAAGAGATTTGCGGCGTTTTGGATCACCTTTGGTAGTTTAGTGTTCATGCTGGGCGTTGTGCCCGCACATGGTGAGCAGGCTGGTAGCGGTGCAGAAACGGTGCGGACTGCTGATGGGAGACCTGACCTCGGAGGCGTATGGGATTTTCGCACGTTGACACCGCTGCAGCGGCCCGAAGACCAAATAGAGTCAATGCTGACGGATGAACAAGCTGCTGAAGTGGAGGCAAGCGCAGTGCAGCGTGCGGTTGAGGCCGATCGGCCAAGTGAAATTCGAACTGAGCCCCTTCCAGTGGGTGGCAATGTTGGTGGGTACAATAATTTCTGGTTCGACCGCGGAGCTGGCGTTGTGGCCGACAGGCGCACTTCACTCATTACTGAACCGAAAAATGGCCGACTTCCAGTCGTAATGGATGGCATCAAATCTCAAGAAACGACGGATGCGGAATCGGGTGTGTCGGATCGTCCAGTCCGTTTTCGTGTGGGTGGTATCGGGATGGATGGACCAGAAGACCGCGGCCTTGCTGAACGCTGTCTCCTCGGTTTTAACACGGGGCCACCGATTGTGCCCGGTGGCTACAACCAAAACATTCAGCTGTTCCAGACACCGGATTACCTCGTGATATTCACCGAAATGGTGCATGACGCACGAATCGTTCCATTAGATGGGCGAGCGAGGCCCTCTTCTGCGTTGAAACAGTGGAACGGGAATTCTAGAGGTTATTGGGATGGGGATACGCTTGTTGTTGAGACAAGAAATTTTTCAGATAACACAGCAAGCTTTGGGCCTACGGTGAGATCGGCGATAGGGTCGGGACTTTCGATGCAGTTAACGGAACGGTTCCGGCGGCTGGATGAGGATACGCTGATTTACGAGTTTACGGTGGACGATGCAACAAGTTTTGCAGCTCCGTTCACCGCCGTGGTGCCGATGATTCGAGGGGAACAGCCGCTTTTTGAATACGCGTGCCACGAAGGTAATTATGGGATGCAAAATCTGCTATCGGGTGCGAGAGCGAAAGAAATGAAGTGATCTAGAGGCCATTTGGATTGATGGGGTGCCGCATGGATCGCAGTGGTAGACATCTCTTTAGATGGCCTAAGCGGGAAAGCCAGAAAGATATGTTACGGTGTGCGGACGCTACACGCTCATACAACCCAAAAAGGTAATTCGCGAGCTGCATGGAGACGCCGATCCCGACGGCTGGTCTCAACGGTTCAACATAGCTCCTAGTCATAGCGCGCCGGTGATTACGTCGGGCAATGCGAGTTCTCAAAATTTGCTGACCATGTCTTGGGGATTCGCCAGACTAGCGCCGGCCCGACCAGTGCGTTCTTTAGGTCAGATTATTAACGTTCGCATCGAGACGGTTAATGAAAACGTGAGATTTCGTGACTCCTTCCGTTTGCGGCGTTGCGTGGTGTTAGCAGATGGATTTTATGAGTGGAGACGCATGCAGCGACAGAACCAGCCCTATCTCTTTCGGTTGGAGAACGGAGTGCCATTTGGTTTTGCGGGCATTTGGGAGTCTGCGGATGACGTGGACAGTAATGAAATTCAGAAATTCGTGATTCTCACTACCACTGCGAATCGGCTCGTGGGAGAACTACATGATCGAATGCCGGTAATTCTTGACGAGAAGATGCGTGAGGAATGGCTGGGTTATGACACGACAGCTGAAGTGTTGCAGGGTATGTCTGAGCCGTTTGCAGCCTCGGCAATGGAACGTTTTCCGGTGAGTCATTACGTGAATAATCCCGGAAACGAGGGGCCGGATTGCGTTAAACGGACATTAGAACCTGAGGTCGACACACTATTTAGTTAAAGATGTTGAAGTTACACGCTAGTCAGAATAGGCTAAGCGCGAATCCTTTGTTCTGGTGTTCGCGTGTAAAGCAACCGACCCGGAGAGCTTGAGTAGAGCAGTGTTGACTAAATTAGCCAGTAAAATAACGTGCCTATTTCGACGAAGTCATGACTATCACACGAAGTGTGAGGAAGATTGGACTTTTCTGCAGTGTGGCCGTTGCGGGTCCCGAACCGTTGGTTGGCGCGTTGAACCGGCATTTAGTTATTACGAAGATACGCGAGAGACCTTCCGTTTAGACTTTGCGGAGGATGTTGTTCCAGGGAACGTTGTCTCGTTGCCTGTTCCTGACCGGCAAGTGTCATTGCGGTTGGAATACCCCGTAGATTCTCAGAACGTGGCCTGAATCCATTGGATTCAATCGGGTTCTTTGTTGTCGTCTTGCCATGGCGAGCCTGGGTCACGAAGCGTCGACGGTGAACGACTTTTCAGATCTGAAAGTTATTACCTGAACTGAGGAATAAAGATGGAACAAAAAAAGATTGAAGAATTAGCATTTCGAGTAATTGGAGATATGGGCGGGTCCTTTGTTATGGCGTTGGGTTATATCGGCGATCGATTGGGTTTGTTCGCAGCGTTATCAAACTCGGATGGACTAACGTCACAAGAATTAGCCGACAAAACTGAACTGAATGAACGCTACGTTCGAGAATGGGCGAAAGCGATGGTCGCGGCGGAATATATCGACTATCACCAGGAGGATGAGCGGTTCTCTATGACTGAGGAGCAAGTGTTTGTACTTGCAAATGATGATAGTCCAATGTCGGTAGGTGGCGCACTTCAGTTCACGACGCCGTCGATGTACAACGTTCCTAAAATAGTGACGGCGTTTAAGGAGGGCGGAGGGGTTTGTTACAACGAAATAGGAGATGAAATTCCGTTGGGGATCGAGCGGTTCTTTAGACCGGGTTATGTGCATTTTTTGGCGAAAGATTGGATAGGCGCGCTGGACGGGATGTCCGCACGCTTGGAACACGGTGCGCGCGTTGCAGATATTGGATGCGGGCGTGGCCAATCAACATTAGCACTGGCAAGGGGATTTCCGAAGTCACACGTTGTTGGCGTTGATAACCACACCGAGAGTATTGCGCATGCACGAAATCTGGCCACAGCGGAGGGACTTGAGAATGTAGAGTTTGTTGAGTGTTCGGCGGACGAGTTGGCAGAATCCAAACGATTTGACCTGATATGTAGTTTTGACTGCATTCACGACATGGTCAATCCAGCTGGGACATTGTCAACGATCCGAGAACTGTTAGCAGATGATGGTATTTACTTTTGGTCTGAGCCCAACGGTTCTGAGAAACCCCACGAAAATAGGAACATACTCGGTCGACTGTTTGCATCGATTAGTCCACTGCATTGCATGACGGTGTCGTTGTGTCACAAAGGCGAGGGTTTGGGTACATTGATCGGGGAGACAGGCGCCCGTGCGCTAGCAGACTCGGCTGGATTTTCGAGTTTTGAGAAAGTCGACATTGATAATCCGTTTAATCAGTTTTTCGCACTTAAACGGTGAGCCGACGAAGGGTACAGGACCACATAAAGACGCTTCTCGACCCAGGAAAGATGTATGCGGAGTGACAAACTTACGCAGCATAGGGATTAGCGCCGCAATTCTCGTCCTTGGGATTCTAAGCGGCGGGCGCCAGCCAAGATACCCTCCATGCCGTAGTTCCCTTCGTGGCATGCGTATTCAAAGAGTGGCCCGTCGGTACGGCGTAGTGGCATCACTGCTGTATAAGACTGCGTATACACAGTCGGGTCGGTGACTGTGAATTCGTACGCGACAGTGTCTGGGTCTACACGCGTAAAC
>CAZDQD010000062.1:0-14724 GCA_964507425.1 uncultured Vicinamibacteraceae bacterium | reverse complement strand
CGACCGCAGCATCAACCTCAGCAGCGGCTTTTAAGTATTCGTCGACTTTTCCTTCTTTGACTGTTACGCGGGCAAGTAACACAAATGGTTTATCTGAGTCACGCATAAGTATCCTTTCGACGTTCAAAGTTCGGGATTCGACCCATACAATCCACGTGTGACCTCCGACGAAACGGAGAAAAAAGCTCGATGTCTTCAGTCTTGCAAGAATGCAGTAGCGAACGTCAGTCAGTAAGTGTAATTGGATCGACGGGTTGTGCGACGATCATACCGCCCAACCACTGTGAGCGACAATCGGAACGTCTTCGAGTTCTTAGTTGAGGATTTTGTCGAATCAGGATAGAAATAGCATCGTAGGGTGAATTGGACCTAGGGGAATGAGTTTTATGGAAACAGAGAGATTGAAAACGTTTGTAGGCTGTGCCTGGTGCCGGAAGAGAGCCGTGTCACTGACGGCGCTCCTGGTTGTCGGGTGTGTGTTTGTTGGTCAATCGGGCGCGTCATGGTTGCCGGTGTTGACGGCTCGTGTCGCTTCTGGGATTGCAACGAATACTGAGGAGTTACCGACGGCAGCACCGGAGGATGTGGGAATGTCTTCTGAGCGATTGGCAAGAATCGGTGAGGTGGTTGACCGTGCGATTGCGGCCGAACATATTACTGGAGCTGTCACGCTGGTTGTACGGAACGGGAAGGTGCCTCATTTTGAAGCCCATGGTTTGATGGACGTAGCGTCTATGCGACCCATGGAGACCGACACGATTTTCCAGATCGCGTCAATGACGAAGCCGGTAACTGGCGTGGCGTTCCTCATGCTCTTAGAGGAAGGCAAGGTGAGATTGAATGATCCGGTCTCAAAATTTATTGCTGAATTTGACGGTATACAGGTGGCCGTTCCGGTGTCGGACGAGGATGAAGACTCAGAGGTCTATTTAGTGCCAACTCATCGGGACGTCACGGTTAGAGACCTGTTGACACACACATCTGGTTTAGTCAGTGGCGGAGCGGGGTCCGCTACAGCATCACGTATCGCACCCAGACATTCCGACGATACGTTGACGACATACGCGTCTGATCTCGGTAGGGTGCCACTTGATTTTCAGCCAGGCAGCGAATGGTCGTATAGCGGGCTCGCCGGCATAGACACGGTGGCGCGTATTGTCGAGGTTGTCTCAGGACTTCCGTTTGATGAGTTTCTACAGGCAAGAATATTTGAACCATTAGGGATGTTCGACACGAGCTATGTCGTACCCTCGGATCGCCTCAATCGCGTCGTGACGAGGTACGTGCGACTCGACAATGGCCTCGAGCAACGCGAGAAGCCAGAGTGGGTTGATACGGTTACCTTAACGGCCGGTGGTGTTGGTTTGTGGTCGACAGCGGGCGACTATGCGAAATTTGCGCAAATGCTCGTGAATCGAGGCGAACTGAACGGCCAGCGGATTCTAGGCCGCAAGACGGTTGAATTGATGGCAGCGAATCACGTCGGTGATTTATATGCGAAATCCGGGCGGGTTGGTGGACGACCTGGCAAGGGATTTGGTTTAACCGTTGATGTCGTGCTGGATTCCGTTGTGGCGGAGGAGAACAGGTCTACGGGAAGTTTTGGCTGGAGTGGTGCACTTGGCACGAATTTCTGGGTCGATTGGGAAGAAGAAATGACCGCGGTGTTGATGGTTCAGACGCCAGGGGGTACATTGCGGGTCGATTTTCAGAATGCGGTTCGTCAGGCAATTATTGATTAGGCGCGAGTTTGGCGAACAGCGCACGACGTGTGGCGGGCTGACGTTGTGATCAATGTTTATAGGGTGTTGGTAGCGGGGGGAGGATTTGAACCTCCGACCTTTGGGTTATGAGCCCAACGAGCTACCAGACTGCTCCACCCCGCGACAATCGGACCGAAGATCATACTACATTGAGGTTTACTCGGCCGAGGATGAGCTGCGCCGTGTGTACGTTACGGCCGACTAGTGGCTGGAGTGTGTTCGGTGGTTCCGTGTCCATCTTTGATGATAACGACTATTTCGCCTCGTCGAAGATACCCAAGGTCTCCTCTCGCGACTTCTTCAATGGCAGTGGGATCTGTGCGTAGTCTACTGGCTAATTCTCGAAGTCTCTGATTTTCGCGACGAAGATACCCAATGTCGGATTCGAGTTGGTCGGCTTGTACGCTGGCGCTGCGTGTCGCCATTAAACCGCGTTCGCCGATGATGGCGTTAGCCAAAAGGACAATGCAGACAAAGATAAATAAGAGAAGAAGGGTTCGTCGGGATGGGTTGGTTTGTCTGTTTCGTTCGGCGGACTGAATCGGCTGTTTTCTACCCATTGTATTTACGACGCTGCAGTGTCGTCAGAATGGTGTATCGGCCGTTTGATGAAAACTATGTAGCGTGGGCCCGTTGGGGTATCGTGTTGGCTATGGGGAACGATACTGATTGTGTTCTTGTGTTGACGACGCTGCCGGTAGAGATAGAGCCAGTTGCCTTTGGGCGGCGCCTAGTGGAGGCGGGGCTGGTGGCGTGTGTGACTGCCTCTGATGAGGTCTCCTCGTCCGTCTATCGGTGGAAAGATCAAATCGAAGTTGCAAAAGAGAGAAGTCTTGTTCTGAAAACAACCAAGCTGCGCGTTGATAGCTTGGCGAGGGCGTTCAAGGATTGGCACCCGTATGACACGCCGGAATTTATTGTCCTGCGGATGGAGACAGGCGGCGAGGATTATTTGGCCTGGATCCGAGCCGTGACGGGTACAACGTAGCGCGTTGTGTGGCTCTCTAAAATAGTCCGAGAACGGCGAAGCCTCCGATGAGTAAACAGAGAAACACGAGACTTGCGAGATCGAAGTGACGTTCGAGTACCGTGCGAACCTTAGTTCCGAAGATACGTAAAATGGCCGACACAAGGAAAAATCTAGATGAACGGCCGATTGCGCTAATAATAAGGAAAGGGAGAAAAGAGAGGCCAGCAGCGCCGGAGGCGATGGTCGCGACTTTGAACGGGATTGGCGTGAAGGCCGCCGCAGCCAGGAACCACATGCCCCACTGATCAGCGAGCATCAGAAATTGATTCCAATCATCAGTGGCGCCATAGAATGCGATGATGGGGTCGCCAACAGATGTCATGAACGCGAAACCGATCCCATAGCCGACGATGGCGCCGAGAAGCGATCCGACAGAGCATATGCCAGCCGCGAATAACCAGGCGGAGGGGCGAGCGGCGACAATAGCGATCAAAAGTACGTCGGGTGGTATCGGAAAGAATGACGACTCGGCGAGTGCAATTAAGAATAAGGCGACACTGCTTTGTGGGGTTTCAGCCCAATGTAACGTCCAGTCGTACAGCGACCGAATGCGTTGACGAACGAGGTTGAGTAAACGAAGCATCAGGTTGCTGCTTTTTGGATTCCCTCGAGAATACGGTTACGGCTAGAGTTTACAAGACTATTTTGAGTCCATCTGTGAATGAGAGTACATGAACGAAATTAGTGTTGATGTGTCGACGAAGTATGCCGTTAACAATAGTGGATGGCTGGAGCGTCTTCTTCGCTTTCTTCAGGAAGAGGGTATATCCGCAGAATGTGAGCAGAAACACGTCACGCAAGTGGACGGTGGCGAAACCGCTACTGTAATTGTCGATGCAGGGCAGCGTGCAAAGGCGAAATATCTAGTATCGAAGTATATCCAGGGTTTGTCTGAGAAGGCTGTTGAGTGTCTCGCCAGTTTGGAGTCTCTAGAACAGAAATTGGGCTATACGTTTGAGGACCGATTACTTCTAGAACACGCGGTGACGCATCGGTCCATGGTTAATGAGAACGTGTCTGTGGAATTGGTCGACAACGAATCTATGGAATTTCTCGGCGATGCGGTGCTTGGCTTGGCGGTTTCTGATCGACTGTTCCGAGAATTCCCCGAGTGCGATGAGGGCTATAAGTCGAAGCTGAAGGCGCAATTGGTTTCGCTGCCGACGCTGGCGAAACTCGGTAATAGTTTGAATCTTGGTGAGCACATGTTGTTAGGGAAAGGGGAAGAGAAAACAGGCGGGCGACAGAAGCCATCGCTAATCGCAAACGCTTTTGAGGCGATCGTTGCGGCGATTTATTTGGATGGCGGTTATGGTTGCGCGTTTCGTTTCGTTGAAGCACAGTTTCGGTTGGACATTGAGCGAGTCAGAATAGATAACCAGGCGCCTGCGGGAACGGCTGATTACAAATCGACTTTGCAAGAATGGATCCAAGGGGCTGGACGAAAACTGCCGACGTATCGGCTCGCGGGCACGGCGGGACCTGACCACAAAAAAGTGTTCACCGTGGAGGTGTCCCTTGACGGTGTGGCAATCGCTGCCGGTGAGGGAGCTACGAAGAAAGAGGCGGAACAGCAAGCCGCGAAATCAGCTCTTCTGTTGTTGCAAGACAAAGATTAGCGCTGGTCTCGTGCATTAATCGATTTCAAGCAGGCCCCAGGAAGATTGGTTTGATTCGTCTGACGGATTGGTGGTTATTGCTTGATTGTTTTCGATTGGGGACTCAACAAACGGTAAACGTTGGACGGCGTATTCCTGAACTTCTGTTGCGACTTCAGCCTCTGTTGGTGGTGAACTTCTGCAATACATCCGCACCCACAGCCGCATGATGGGATCACTGAAGCTGTATCGCTTTTGCCGCACGGTGATCAGGTCAACATCTTCCAGCCATGAGAGGTAATCTTTTGTCGAACCAGGTGTTCGTCCGACCCGCTGAGATACCTTTGTAAGTGTTAACGGTTCTTCGTCGGCGAGGATAGATAAAATGGCTTTGAGTGCGCCGTAGCCACGTGCGTGGTGCAACCGCAGTTCGTATGAAAACTGACATGTCCAATAAATAGACCCTCCGCGTGTAAGTAGGGATACCAACGCGCTGACGGGGTCTCGACCACTCACTCCACCAGTTGAACCGAGCGAACGTGCAAGGGATGAAACGTAGGTGGCGCGACCGTCTGATAACGCATGAACGATACGTGCCAGGTCGCCGGTTTCGTGCGCATTTGAGCCGATGCCGTGGTGGTCTAATACGGCACTTGTTTCGTCGTGGCTGAGGGGGCTGATATGGATGACCTCGAATTTGTCGGGAAGGTCACGGATTAACCGTAACGTTCGATTGACGTACCGACTGGAAATGACGAACCGATTGTGACTTGTTGAGAGTCCGGTGAGAAATTCCCGTAATACACCGCGTAGTCCCGGGAAACTTTCCAGCGTCCGCAGGGCAAGTGCCTCGTCGAACAAAAAAATCGGGCGGTTCGAAGGCGCGCGAGTGTCTTGACGTAAAAACCCTAACAATGCATTAAAGGCATTGCGGGGAGTTTGGTGAGAAGCGTGAATGAGATCGTGCTCAGATTGGCCGTGTGGATATGGGGAATCCTCTGTGAGTGACGTGAGTAAGCCTTCAGGCGTTGAAGTGATCCGCTCGGTGTCAACGTACTGGCTTTGTCCGTCACCGAGTAATGCGGAAGTGCGTTGGAGTAACGTCGTCTTTCCACTTCCACAACCACCAAGGAGCACGGGTATGCGAGGCGTGTTCGCTTGAAGGGCCTCTAGGATGCGACGTTCAACTGTTGGTCGTTCTGGGAGCACATCTATTCCGCGTATGAAGATTGAGTATCGAAGACCGACATTAAGGAAGGTGTGTTTGCTTGTCAAACAAAAGTGAGAACAATGTTGAAGATATTTTTCTTGACTTGGTAGACGTCTTTGATGCGCATGATGTGAGAGAAGATTTTGTTGTGGCGTGTTCTGATAACATCGTCGGTTGGGCCGATAGGAGAGTATGTCAATAAGGAATCTTGCGGTATTGGGTGCGCAGTGGGGAGACGAGGGGAAGGGGAAGATTGTGGACCTTCTTTCGCCTTCGTTTGCCGTGGTAGCTAGGTCGCAGGGTGGACACAATGCTGGACATACGGTCCGAGTGAATGATGATCAGTTCATTCTCCATTTGATCCCATCCGGCATCCTACATCCAGCTGTTCATTGTGTTATCGGGAATGGTGCCGTTATTGATATCGCGGCTCTTTTTAAGGAGATTGACGAACTATCAGAACGGGGCATCACGACAGATGGGAGATTATTTATAAGTGACCGTGCTCATGTCATTCTCCCGTACCACCGCGACATTGAAGTGGCCGCAGAAACCAGCCTTGGAGCGAACCGTATAGGCACTACCTCCAGAGGTATCGGGCCGAGTTATGAGGATAAGGTGGGACGTCGTGGGTTGCGCATTGCAGACCTTGCCGACCGGACAGATAGCAGTCGCTTTACAGAGATCCTCAAATTTAACGTTGAACGCCGGAATAAAGTGCTTACTGATGAGACACTGGATTGGCGAGATGTCCGTGAGGAACTCAATGGATATTGGCCAAGACTGTCTCCCTTTGTGGCGGATACTTCGAAACTGCTGTACGAAATGATGCGTACTGGCCGACCGATACTTTTTGAAGGTGCGCAGGGGGCGATGTTAGACATCGACCACGGCACCTACCCATACGTGACGTCCTCAAATGCCACGACCGGGGGTGTCTGCACTGGACTTGGCGTTGGACCAGGAGCAATAAATGGTGTCCTTGGGATAGCGAAGGCTTACACGACGCGCGTTGGTGCTGGTCCCTTCCCGACCGAAGTGACAGGCGAGGTCGGTGACCAGTTAAGGCAGATTGGTAGTGAATTTGGCGCGTCGACAGGACGTCCGAGGCGATGCGGTTGGTTTGATGCGGTCAGTATGCGGTACAGCGCGCGCGTGAATGGTATCGAAGGTCTCGCGATAACAAAGCTAGACATTCTCGACGAGTTTTCAGAGATTCAGATCTGCTCTTCCTACCGTGTCGATGGCGAGGTGCTGAGTGAGCCACCGGCGAATATCGATATGTTTAGCCGGTGTCATCCTGTATACGAAACTATTCGCGGGTGGCAGGGAGAAGGAGTGACGGCAGGTGCTAGGCGAGAGGACGACCTCCCGTCGGCGGCGCGCAGTTATCTTGACCGCGTGGAAGAATTGGTTGGCGTGCCTATATCCATTATTTCGACAGGTTCAGATCGGGATGACACGATTATTCGATCGGAATCGTTTGTCACTGGCTGGCTTCCCTCAGGTTCTGAACAGAATTCGAAGGCCACGAAACAATAGTATTTCATCAACAGGAGCGAGTGCGAGGGCGGTCACGGTACTGTGACCGCATAGACCGCTAAGGATTAGCGAATGTTAGGAACGGGACGAGTTGGACGCCTTCTAGCGGCTATTGGGATAGCGGTTGCCATTGCGGGTTGTGCCGCCTTGGACCCACAGACGTCTCGACAGGATGCGCGTGCTTTCGTGGAAATGGCCGAAACGCAACTGTTGGAGTTGTGGGTGAGAGCTGAACGTGCCAATTGGATCCAACAAAACTTTATTACTGACGATACTGCGGCGGTCGCCGCGCTTGCCAACGCTGAAGTCATGGCCGCCACGCTTGAGTTGGCGAGTGAGGCGGCGCGTTTCGACCAGGCTGCGCTGTCAGATGATTTGCGCCGCAAACTTTCGTTGTTGAAGACGTCCATTGCTGCTGTTGCGCCGAGTGACGCGACAGCCCAACAGGAACTTTCGGACATCCTCGTTTCGATGGAGGCGGCGTACGGGCGCGGGCGTTACTGCGGGGAGGATGGTGAGGACTGTGTAGACCTGCCAACAATGGAACGGACCATGGCAGAAAGCCGAGATACCGATGAACTTCTGGACCTCTGGGTCGGTTGGAGAGGCGTGTCTCAAACTTATCGGGGTAAGTATGAGCGATTTGTTGAAATAGCTAATGCAGGGTCGGTTGAGCTGGGTTTTGCAGACACCGGAGAAATGTGGCGTTCTCGCTACGACATGCCTTCAGAGACTTTTCGAGCGGAGCTGGAGAACTTGTGGCTCCAAGTTCGACCGCTCTATGAATCGATGCATTGTCTGGTACGCGCGGAACTTGGGGACCAGTATGGCACGGCTATCGTTCCACCAGGAGAACCGATACCAGCCCACTTATTGGGAAATATGTGGGGGCAGACATGGGGCAATGTGTATGAGATGGTTGAGCCGAGTCGCGGCGGTTCCGGATACGACCTGACGCGGCAATTGGAAAGAAACGGTGTCGATGCCGTAGAGATGGTTCGGTATGGGGAACGCTTTTTCAGTTCGTTAGGGTTTTCGCCGTTGCCGGAGACCTTTTGGGAGAGGTCGTTGTTCGTGAACCCGGCTGACCGAGATGTCGTATGTCATGCAAGTGCGTGGAATGTGGATTTCGAGGACGACCTTCGCATCAAGATGTGTATCGGAGTTAATAATGAGGATTTCAGCATAATCCATCATGAACTCGGCCACAACTATTACCAACGAGCGTACCAATCACAGGACGCTTTATACCGGACGAGTGCCAATGACGGTTTTCACGAGGGCATCGGCGATACGATCGCGTTGTCGATTACACCTGACTATCTCGTAAAAGTGGGATTGTTGAATCAAGTTCCCTCGGCGGATAACGATATCGGTTTGTTGCTTCGGCAGGCTCTTGATAAGGTCGCGTTTTTACCATTTGGACTCTTGGTGGATCAGTGGCGATGGAAAGTGTTCTCGGGCGAGGTTACTGGCGACTCATACAATAGCTCGTGGTGGGATCTTCGTGAAGAGTATCAAGGGATTCAATCCCCTTTGCCGAGAGATGAACTGGACTTTGATGCTGGTGCGAAGTATCACGTTCCAGCGAACGTGCCTTACACGAGATATTTTTTGGCGCATATTCTGCAGTTTCAATTTCATCGCGCGCTCTGCAATGCTGCCGGGTTCGAGGGTCCGTTGCATCGCTGTTCGATTTTTGAAAGTAAAGAAGCTGGTGGGTTGTTGCGTGAGATGCTCGAAATGGGGGCGAGTCGGCCATGGCCGGAGGCGCTTGAGGTAATTGCGGGCACGCGTAGCATGGACCCGACGGCGATGCTGGATTATTTCGCTCCGTTGCGGGTATGGCTCGACGAGCAGAACGAAGGACGTCGGTGCGGCTGGTGACGGCAGCGCCGTCAGGGAATACGACTGGATGAAGTTGTGCGAGCAACTATTTCAATGTTGCTCGTCCTCGATTCATAACGAAGCCTCGTATTCTTCGTCGGTGACTTTGTCGAGCCATGATGTTGTTGATGCTAGATTAATGGCGAGGTGAGTCATGGGCCCATTTGAGCCCGCGCCATGCCAATGTCGGTCGCCGGGTTCGATGCAGACTACATCTCCAGCACTAACCTCAACCACGGGTTCCGTTTCTCGCTGGAGTCGGCAGATTCCCGAAAGAATGACGAGTAGCTGAGGGCCGCTGTGCGTGTGCCAGTCTGTACGGGCGCATGGGTTGAACTCAACCCGGTACGCTTGGATACTGGGGTCATCGTATAACTGGTTCATGCGTACCACTTTCGCTTGGCCAGTGAATGTTTGCGGGTCAGCTGGTTCAATCGGGTGGTCGTTTAGTTTTCGGATACGCATATTGGTCTATCAATGGTCTTAGGAACTCGATGCTCGACCACCGTGTTTAGCGATGAGGTAGATAGCAGTGGCTACAATCGACACGACTAATAGTGTGCCAATGTTCAAAAACCCAGTTGTGGCGTATGACACGATAAGGAAGCCAAGCGAACCGGGAAGCAGCGCGTAATAGGTGAATGGAACCAACGTCATACGAATCACGTCGCCCTCTCGACCAAGTAGCCCGACGACGGCTGATGCCGCGACTACGTTGTGAACGCAGATCATGTTTCCGGCTGCGCCACCGACAGCCTGCAGCGCTACAATCCAGGTCGGATCGACAGCGATGCGACTACCCATGTCGAATGGGAACAGTGAAAACATCATATTGCTGACGGTGTTGCTGCCTGCGACGGCGGCCCCGATGCCACCAACGAAGGGTGCAAAGATTGGCCACGCACCACCGGCAAGTTGTGAAACACCGTTTGCGAGGGCAATTGGCATCGCGTCAAACTCAACCGGGCCACCCCCGCTATTCAGGAACACCTGAACCATTGGGACAGTGAACACGAGTGCGACCGATGCCGCCGCTGAGGTTTTGAGCGATGTCGACCACGCGTTTAAATAACGGTCGGTAGGAATTCTATGAAACGCCATTGTGATCAATGAGGTCAGGATGAAGAGCGTGCCAGGCAGGTAGAGTGGTTGAAAGCTGGCCGTTATTGACGTGCCAAATATTTCGGGCCAGCTAACGACCCAGGCCTGCAGAAATGTTCTGAGGGGATCAACGAGGCGTGATGCCAGAAGCAAGAGCGCTACGATGGCGTAGGGTGCCCAGGCTTTGAGCAATGTCATAGAACCGGTTGCTGTGACATCTTTGACCTCAACGCTGCCAGTCCAGTCCTTTGGCCAATTGTCTTTGCTGTCGAATTGCCATGTATTTTCTTGGGGTATCAAGAAACCAGCACGTGCAGCGGAAATCACAATAACAAGACCGACCATGCTGCCAACAAGCGCTGGAAATTCAGGTCCAAGGAAGTACGCGGCTGCCAGGTATGGTACGGTCATTGAAAAAGCCGCAAAGATCGCGAAAGGCCAGATACGAAGACCCTCTGCAAAGCTTTTGTTTTTACCAAAAAATCTAGTCAGAAACGAAACGAGGATGAGTGGAATCAACGTTCCGGCAATGGCATGCAGCATCGCAACACGAAAACCGATTAACGCTAGAAAGTCATTCCATTCGCCGTAGCCAAGTTGGGCCGCATATGCAACAAGCTCTGGGTTGCCACCTTGGCCCAAGCCGGTATTAACACCGACAAGAATTGGGGTGCCTAAAGCACCGAAACTAACAGGTGTGCTTTGAATGATCATGCCGGACATGACCGCTGCCATTGCGGGGAACCCAAGTCCAACCAAGAGTGGAACGGCAACGGCTGCCGGTGTGCCAAAACCAGCCGAGCCTTCGATAAAGGAGCCGAACAACCAGGCGATGATGATGACCTGAACTCGGCGGTCAGGCGTGATGTCCGTGAATCCTTGTCGAATAGTCCTGATCGCGCCACTTTCTTGGAGCGTGTTGAGAAGGAGGATGGCGCCGAAAATAATATAAAGCAGGGTGAACGCAACAACGAGTCCGTTTATGCTGGCAGCGATGACTTGCGCGCCTGGAACTTGCCACACGAGGAACGCCAACGCAGCTGCGACGAGATAGGACAGCGGCATGGCCGTTCTTGCAGGCCACCGTAATCCGACAAGAAAGATGGCGACAGTGATAATCGGTAATAGCGCAAGTATAGTCAGGACTGCGGTGTTCATTGTGGACGCCCCTTCAGTGATGTGCCAGCGACGTGCGACCAGCTCGCTCGAATTCTGTGCGACGATTTACGGAACTTCTCTGCAAGTCGGCCCATTGTAGCCTAGCGGTTGGCATTGATTCGAGTATTCAACACGACAAGGTTGTTCGCAAGGCGATTTAAGGGAGCTTTCAGGTTATTTTCTACCTCAGGATACGCGCTGGAAGTAGGCGCAAACGGCTCGCAATATGAGAGCGTTGGCATGGTGCAGAACTTTTGCCTTGTGATGGTAGGAGATTAGGCTGCCGGTGCACCGCCCTTTAACTGTTCATCAGGTCGCCATCGACAATGGAAACGTTGCTGTCCTCGTTCAGGATGAAGCTATTTAGTGTTTGTCTATCGTGATACGTAGGAGCGACTCAGTCCGGTTCTTCCGTTCATCAGGACGTAGCTGCGTCCGTCCGGATGGACCATCGCGCGTATCCAATAACCTGCGCAGTCATCTTCATCGGTTTGGTTTGCCGTTAGCCGTTCAGAGGTATTGTGGGCATCGTCTGTGTCGAGCGCACGATGCACCATCCAAATGTCTTCTAGTCCCTCAATCTCCTCAATGATTTCGTACGAATCTGGACCACCACCTTTATGGGGACCGTTGTTGATGACGGCCACCTTTGGCTGAACAGCCCAGGTGAGTGCGGGCGACAGCGCGTTTCGCATGCCGTGATGTGGTATCTGATAAAGGTCGACTACACCCAATTTATTTTCGGGGCACGCTAAATTATGCTGGATGTTTGGGGTGAGGTCGCCGAGATTTAAAAATTGAAACGCCCCGAGTGATAGCAAGTATCCCACGCTGCTTGCATTCTCCCCTTGGAGGTCATCACCTGGGGATGCCGACTGGCAGTATGGGTTGGTTCCAGCCGGGGATAAAGCGGTTTCAATGGTTTCCCGGCGTGCGGCGACAAATGAGAATTCAATGCCGTCGAGGGGAAGTTTGTCCCCGGGTTCGATCGTGCGACGTTTGCCGTCTGCGACGGAGAGATACCTGTTCCAGGACGCCAAACCGTTCGGCCGGTCCTGTTCGACGCTGTCTCCGTGGTCAATGAATGCTTCAATCGGTACCCGGTTGGCGATTGCGGGTAAGCCGTCAACGTGGTCACGGTGAAAGTGGGACGTGATGAAATAATCGATGTGGTCGATATCCGCATCTTCCATTGCGTCCTGAATCCGTTTCGCGTCGCGTTCATCGTCCCTGTCCCAACCGGCATCCATCAAAATCGATTGTTGGGCTGGCGTGACGATCAATGTAGCAGCACCACCTTCCACGTCAATCCAATAGATGTCGAGCGTATCGGTTGGCGTTGTTTGTGCGACTAATGCGCTGTGAAATGCGGTCAAGGCAATCATGGAAACAAGTAGGCAAGATATCGTGCGTCTTTTTGTCATCATCGTTCGGTCTCCCCAGCAAGTACTCTACACAGTATAGTAATTGGCCCAAACGAAATTATTCGATATGCCAACACCTGTCGGACATGCGCTTGGAGGAATCGCGGCCGGGTATCTTGTAATCTGCCTGTTTACGGCTGCCCGGGCATTTATCCACTCATCTGTCAAATCTACATATTGGAGTAAACATGTTCCGGTGTTAGTGGGTGCCGTGACGTTGGCATGTCTCGGTATGGTTCCGGATATTGATTTTCTGTTTGGCGCTCACAGAGAGTTTACGCACAGCATAGGTGCAACGTTAGCCGTCATGGCGGTTTCGATGGTGATAGTCACGCGCCGCCGTTTCGAGATTTCGTTTGTGGTCGGTGCAGCCTATGCGAGTCATATTGGACTTGATTGGTTAACGGCGGATTCGAGTTTTCCAGTAGGAGTGATGGCGCTATGGCCGTTTTCGACAGACTATTACCAGGCTAGTCTGAAGTGGTCGGTGTTTCTGAATGTCTGTCGACAAATTGGAGATATTCAGTGCTGGATGAACAATGGGCTCGCCTTAATACGAGAATTGACGATCCTCCTCCCGGCCACAGCCGCGCTCATCTGGTTTCAGCGTAGGCTTAGTAAATATTAGACGCATGAGTGCTTTGGTTTTCGATTCTTGACCGGACTTAGGCCGCATAGTACTGTTACGCGCCGAGCGACTCCTGCTAGTTATGTGAGTGCGTTTCGGAGCGCACACGAGAAAGTTTAGCGATAGGATTTATGGTCCAGACATCGACCGATTCGTTAAAAACAACGCCGCTACACGAACGACATCGCGCACATGGGGCACGCTTGGTCAATTTTTTTGGCTGGGAAATGCCTGTCGAGTATGCGGGCTTAATTAAAGAGCATCTGGCTGTTCGTAACGCTGCCGGACTGTTTGACGTCAGCCATATGGGGCAGATTGAGATAGCCGGCGGTGACGCGCTCAGCGCGGTTCAGCGTCTGTGTACGAATGATGCGGGGGCACTCAACGTCGGACAGGCTCAATACTCCGTATTAACTTCAGATGACGGTACCGTTGTCGACGATGTGTTGGTCTATATGCTCGCCGACGGACATTACATGCTTGTCGTCAATGCTGGCAACATTGAGAAAGATTACGCGTGGATCAAGTCGCACATAAAAGATGTTGGCGACGCATTTGCGGTGAATACGAGTAGTCGGTATGCGTTGGTTGCGGTGCAGGGGCCAAAAGCGGAGCGCATCTTGCAAACTCTGACAGAAGTTGACCTGAATACCATCGAGTACTACGCTTTCGCAACAGGTGAAATCGCCGGTGTTCGGGCAACCATCTCGCGGACAGGGTATACCGGAGAGGACGGGTTTGAGCTGTTCGTGTCGCCACAAACGTCGGCAACGGTATGGGATAGTGTTCTCCGAGCTGGCGATTCGCACGGGTTGCAGCCTGCAGGACTCGGCGCCAGGGATACTCTGCGCTTAGAAGCCTCCATGCGGCTTTGTGGACAAGATATGGATGACACCAGCACTGTACTGGAAGCTGGACTTGGATGGGTCGTAGGCTGGGACAAGGGCGACTTTGTGGGAAAATCGGCGCTCATGCGGCAACGGGACGAGGGCGTATTGAGGCGTCTTGTCGGATTCGAACTCGACGAACGTGGAATAGCCAGACATGGTTATAAGGTCTACGTGGATGAGAACGTAATAGGCACGGTCACGAGCGGGACCCAAACTCCCTTCTTGAATAAAGCGATAGGCATGGCGTACGTGCCGACGAAATTTGCAAAGGTGAATAGTGAGTTTCTGATTGAAATACGAGGTCGACGAGTCGCAGCCCATGTGGTGAAGATGCCATTCTATAAACGTCCGATGGACAGGAAGAACACATGACGTACCCCACGGATTTGAAATATACGAAAGACCATGAATGGATCCGGATCAATGACCAAAACGGTCAGATCGGTATTACTGACTATGCGCAGGAACAATTAGGCGACGTCGTGTATGTCGA
>CAZDQD010000061.1:0-5520 GCA_964507425.1 uncultured Vicinamibacteraceae bacterium | reverse complement strand
TCTGAGGTATTACTCCACCTGTATGAAGAGTCTGGTCCAGATATGCTGGAACAACTGCGCGGGATGTTTGCTTTCGCCATTTGGGATGCCCGCTCGAGACAACTATTTTGCGCTCGCGATCGAGTTGGCAAAAAGCCATTCTATTTCAACTATTCGGCTGGGAGATTTTGTTTTGCGTCAGAGCCAAGGGCTCTTTTTGTCGATCCGACAGTTCAGATTGATGTTGACGCGGAGGCGGTTCGTGCGTACTTAGCTCTAGGTTATGTGCCTTCCGGAAAATCTGCTTTTTCGGGCCTTCAACGTCTCCTACCAGGACATTCCCTTGTCGTGAACAAGCTTGGCGTCAAGCAACAGCGATATTGGTGTCTCAAATACGAACCCAAACGGGAATTGTCTAAATTGGATGCCTTGGAAGAATTACGCGAGCGACTGGAAGAATGTGTTCGTCTTCGTTTAGAGAGTGATGTGCCACTCGGTGCATTCTTGAGTGGAGGGATGGATTCCTCGGTCATTGTGGCGCTACTGACCAAGTTTGGTGCAAAGACGAAGACATTTTCCATCGGTTTTGAAGACACGTCCTACAACGAACTTCCGTATGCACGTTTGGTTGCCGACCGTTGTGGTACCGACCACCATGAATTTATGGTTCGCCCGGAACTGCTAGGGATCGCACCGAAATTGGCCTGGCATTATGGCGAGCCGTATGCCGATTCGTCAGCTATCCCAACGTATGAGTTGGCTAGATTAGCCAGTGACCACATTACGGTAGCGCTCAACGGTGACGGTGGCGATGAAACCTTCGCGGGGTATCGTCGGTATAGAGCTCACTGGGCGAAGGATTCATATGACCAATTGCCGCAAGGTCTCAGGGAAGCGCTCCGTGACGGGCTTCAACGGTTTCCCGCAGCGACTAGGTCTAGGGGCCTTCTCTACGACTTGCAGCGTTTCTTTGGCGCGAGCGACGGGTCGCGCCAAACGCAGTATGTGAGTTGGTTCGGATTTTTTGGTGGTCGACGTGCTGATCTGAACTCGGCTTTTGCTGAAGCTACAGACCGAGAGGCATTGACAGAACTGGAAGATGCGTTTGTTTCGACTGACAGTTTGCATCCTGTTGATGCAGCGATGCGCGCGGACGTCTGACTTTACCTGCCGGATGATTTACTCGTGAAGGTTGATATTGCGACGATGGCCCATGGCCTTGAGGCTCGATCCCCATTGTTAGATCACACGTTAATGGAGTTTGTTGCGCGCCTTCCGGTGGAATTCAAGTTAAATTTCTTTCAAGGGAAAACGTTACTCCGAAGAGTGGCAAAAGGACTCATCCCCGATGACATATTACGCAGGAAAAAGGCTGGCTTTGGAGTTCCGCTAGACCAGTGGTTTCGTGGTGAGTTTGGCAATAGTGCTCGAGAGATACTTCTTGCCTCGAACGCACACGTTCAAGAGTACGTCGACGCGGTGACGATTAGGCGTTTATTTGATGAACATTGTGAACTCCGTGCGGCCCACGGTCATCGCCTATGGGCACTCTATATGCTTGAACAATGGAAGACGGTTTGCTCGGTTCGACCGACAGTGACAAATTCTAATCAGGTAGCAGTTTCTCGCGTACTCGATCGCCGTGGGTTGTAATGCTCTCAGAGATGCCTGACCAGCTTCGCATCGTACGCATCATAGCCCGTTTGAATATTGGTGGCCCGGCGAGGCATGTTTCCGTACTTGATGCTGGGTTATCGAGGCGCGGTTATGAAACAGTGCTTTTGTATGGGGAGTCTGGCGACTCGGAGGGATCACTTGCTCAGCTCGTGACAGAGCAGAACCTTCCGGCTTATATGATTTCGACGTTAAGTCGACGGGTGAGTATCTGGAACGATATTCGTACGTTCTTCAGCATTGCGCGTCACCTTTTTAGAATTAAGCCAGATGTCGTCCACACACACACAGCCAAAGCGGGTATTGTCGGTCGGCTTGCGGCTACGGTCTTTAATATTACGCGTTCTCATGGGAAACGCTGCCTGGTGGTTCACACCTATCATGGGAATGTATTTCGAGGTTATTTCGGTTCAGTTATCAATTGGCTGGTCCGACTTGCGGAATGGTTGATAGGTTTCTGTACTGACTATGTGGTTGTGATCTCGGAACAGCAATTTTCTGAAATTGTTAGAGAACTCCGGATCGTACCGCGAGAAAAGACGAAGACTATTCCTCTGGGATTAGACCTTGAACGCTTTCTCGCTGTCAGTGCGTCTTCGCTGTCACTTCGTGAGGACTTGGCGATTTCTCGGACTAGCTTGGTGTTAGGGTTCGTTGGTCGGTTGGTGATGATTAAGGATCTCGAGACCCTGTTACGTGCGTTCAAGGTTGTTCAAGGCGAGATCAAGAGTGCAGTATTGCTGATCGCTGGTGATGGACCGGTCCGTGAGAAGATGATGGTTCTAGCGCAGTCGCTAGGAATTTCCGAAGCCGTAATATTTCTTGGTTGGCGTCACGATCTACCGATCTTGTACAGAACGATGGATATTTTTCTTTTGAGTTCACGTAACGAAGGAACACCAGTATCGGTTATTGAAGCAATGGCCGCTGGACTTCCCGTGGTTGCAACGAATGTCGGTGGTGTGCCCGATCTCGTGAACCCTGGGAATTCCGGGTTGCTGGTTCCGGCGGGAGACCCGGTGGCAATGGCCGATGCGGTATTTCGACTAGCTGGCGATACTCATGCGCGGGCTGCTATGGGGACAGAAGGGCGTAACATCGCCAAGACTAGATACACATCTGATCGGTTGGTCCAAGATATTGATCGGTTATACCGTGACGGCGTTGCCGCTAAATGTGGTGTTGGCTGATGCTGTATTTGTGTGGTTCTGTTACATGTGGATGCTGAAGACATGATACGCATTTCTATGGTTTGCGTTGCGGCGTTTTTTGTGTCGTTGGCGCTCGTGCCTATTAGTCGGTACTTGGCGAGGCGATTCGGATACATTGCGATGCCGACGAAAGACCGTTGGCATACACAGGCCACCCCAACTATGGGGGGGGTTGCGATAGCGATTACAGTGTTTGGGCTCGCTTTGGTATTCGGTCAGTCGGAGACGATGTGGGTTCTTCTGGTAAGTGCAGGGTTGATGTTTTGTATCGGTTTTATTGACGACATTAGCTCGTTAAAACCCTCGACCAAGCTCGCGGCTGAGCTGGCCATTGCGGCGCTACTTGTATTTTTTGGTTACCGCCTTGAGTGGGTTGAATCACTGACCGGTGACACCCTACTGACGCTAATCTGGATTGTCGGTATTACAAATGCTTTTAACCTGCTGGACAACATGGATGGACTGTGTGCCGGAATAGCTCTTATTGCAGGTGTCTCACTATTTTTGGCGTATGGTGGGAGTTTTGTCCAACAACCAGAAGCTGTTTATCTCGCTCTCGTGCTAGGTGCTGCCGCTGGTTTTCTTGTCTACAACATTCACCCGGCGTCGGTGTTTCTGGGAGACAGCGGGAGCTTGTTTCTCGGTGCTAGTCTCGCGATACTGTCACTTGGTTTAGATGCTTCGAATGGTAGCCAGGCAAATGTATTGGGTGTGGTGGCCGTTCCTGCGTTCGTCCTATTGATACCAATTTTCGATACGACATTGGTGACATTCTCACGCCTGCTGTCTGGCCGAGACCCTGCCGTAGGTGGGCGGGATCATTCGTCACATCGTCTTGTGGCGATCGGGCTTTCCGAGCGAGCGGCGGTCGTGGTTTTGTGGTCACTGGCTGCTATGGGGGGGGCCGTCGGTGTTGTCACACGGTATATCAGCCCAGAGTGGTCCGTGTTACTCGGTGCGTTATTTCTTATTGCTATGGGTCTTTTTGCCGTGTATCTGTCACAGGTCGGTGTGTATGACGATGTCAATAGCGAAACACTCAGAGGCCAGGGTTTGACCCCTCTGGTTGTGAATTTTGTGTACCGTCGTCGCATCGTTGAAGTCATGCTCGACGCCTGTCTAATTGCGGTCGCGTACTACGCAGCATATCGGCTTCGGTTTGAAGGTGATGGCTGGTCATCAAATTTTCAGTTGTTTTTACAATCGTTACCGCTTGTAGTAGGGGCTCAAGTGCTGGCTCTTACCGTAGCTGGATCGTACCGTGGTGTCTGGCGGCACTTTACGTTAATCGATGGCGTTGTATTTGCGAAGTCTGTTTTACTCGGGACCGCAAGTAGTGTCCTCGCGCTTTTATTTTTGTATAGATTTGAAGACTATTCCCGAACAGTATTCCTGATCTATGCATTGTTACTTTTGTTGCTGTTAGTCGGTTCTCGATGTTCGTTTCGTCTAATCAGTGAACTTATTCGTCGACGGCGTCGTTCTGGAAATCGTTTACTCGTCTATGGGTCTGATGATGACAGCGTGTTGGCCTATCGGTCGATGGTTGATCAAGCACGTGCAGATTATCGCATGCTTGGATTTATCGACGACGACCGCGAGCTACATGGACGTAGAGTTCATGGGTACTCAGTGCTTGGTGGGTCTGAACGTATGCATATGTTGATACGTTCGCAAGATGTCGATACTGTGCTTCTGGGAACTTCAATTGAAGATCAAGGCCGTGTTGCTGAACTTAAGCGTTTGTGCAGTGATTATTCTGTCTCACTATGTCGTATGGATATCGGAGTGCGTAACCTTCTCGATAAACAATGATCAGAAGAGTAACCATTTCCCAACGAATGGCGTCGTGGTGGCACATCATATGGTGCTTGGGTATCAAGTTATAGCGTGAGCAATTACGTAATCGCATTGGTTCTGCTTGTTTCGAGAAAAATTTCTGACTTCTACTACAGTGTGTGGTGTGCGCACGGTTTTGCCTCGAAGCATCATGAGTGGGTTTCGGCCGTAAAAAGCATTCGGTTTTTGTTTCATGGCCTGCGCCCCGGGGGCAGAGATCCAGTCGGGTTTTATAAACGTGCGCGCAGATTACTGCGCGGTCGTGTGGTTCCGCCTGCAAGCTATTTGAAGAGTGTTTTGTTTCGAGCGCTGGCCGCGCCTGACAAGATTGTTTGGATTGAAACAGCTTCTGTGTCAGAGAAGGTCCGCAATGACTTAAGTTTTTATGAAGGCGATATTGTTCCCGGTGACTGGGATCTCGATACGAGCGGATTGGATATCAGTGATGCGGAAACGGCGACGATTTCATCCTATCCTCCAGGCGTGGCATGGGAAGACATTGAGATCGACAGCCAACTAAAACAGCGTTCTATTGTTCAGCGGTATCGGGACGGCATGCCATGGGCCGAGACTGATCTTTTTCAGTTTTACGCGAGCGCTCTCGAGATGGGTGTTGCTGTTCGTGGCGTCCAAGACTTGTCGATACTTCAGAGAACTTACGAAGAGCATTTTGGTAGTTTGTGTCGGAGTCTCAAAAATGATGGATTCCGCGTTGTGTTTGATGAACACGGGTTGGCCGATCTTCCGCATGTTCATATTGGACGAGATGGACGCATTCTGTTTGGAAACAACGGCAATCATCGGTTGGCTCTAGCCA
>CAZDQD010000060.1:0-4422 GCA_964507425.1 uncultured Vicinamibacteraceae bacterium | reverse complement strand
TGACGAGGCAATCTGTGCGGCCGTTTCTTGGCTCGCCTCCTCTGCGAAGTTGGTTGTTGAACCTAGTGGTGCAGTATCCGTTGCGGCTGCTCTGGCGTCCGAAAGTAGTAGTTCTGAGGAAAACAAAATAGTTGCTGTTCTTAGTGGGGGGAATATTTCTCCCAGATCATTCGCTAGTTTTTTTATGAACGGTCCGAAGTAGTTTCTTGGCTTCGTTGATGGCCTCGTCGAGCGAGCGAATTTCTCCGTCAAGTTGTCGCTCATAAACTTGTTTGAGAAGAACTCCCATAAGCGGTCCAGGTTGGGTGCCCAATGGGATTAGATGTCGTCCCTTAAGGATCGGTTCTGGTGGTCTGTGTCTAACATCAAGCGCCACGGCCCTTTCCTCAAACCATTTCATTGCGGAGCAATCGAAAGAACCAGTTCTTCCAAGGCAGTCTGATGTTGCGAGTCGAACCAGTAGGTCTAGATCGACCTTTGCTGCAAGCCTTCGAAACGCACCGTCACCGACGCGGTCTTGTGCTGTGTGCCACATCCCCGGCTTTAGGTGATTTGCGACTAAACCAATCACTTGTGCGCGAACGTCATAGCCGTGAAGTTTATGGATTTTCAGGCGATCAAGGAATGTGTTAGCAGGCGGCACTCCCATTTCTTCATGGTTAAGGGACCGGATACGACCTTTAATAATTTCGGTGGTTGCTGGTTTGCCGAAGTCATGGCAGACGGCTCCTAGCATCACGGCGACTTGTTTTGGATAGTCTAGGCTTTCGATACGAGTTCTTGCCTCATCGACAACCAACAAATTGTGTGTCCAGACGTCCCCTTCAGGGTGCCACTCTGGCTCCTGAGGACAGTCAATAAGTGCGTCTAGTTCTGGGAACAACTTTTCGATTACACCGAGATCTTTGGCTAGAGTCAGGCCAAGCGATGGCCGTTTCGCACGGACGAGTAATTTCTCAATCTCGCCCCAGATACGTTCAGCTGGCAAGTCATCAAGTGGGATGCTTCGACAGAGTTGCGCGGTCTCGGCCTCCATCTTAAATTCGAGGCGAGCAGCGAATTGGACGGCACGTAATACTCGCAAGCTATCCTCACCAAAAGTTGCTCGATCCACCATGCGTAGGAGGCCTGCCCCCAAGTCGACTCGTCCGTTGTAGGGGTCGATGTAGACGTCTTGAATCGGGTCCCATCCGATTGCGTTGATCGTGAAATCACGACGTCGAAATGCGACTTCAACAGGAAGATCCGGCTCTCCGATCACCTTGAAGCCTTTGTGTCCACGACCCGTTTTTGATTCCGTTCGGGGAAGTGCGATGTCCAGCGGCCCAACTTTGTAGACTGTGAATTGTTCTCCAACAGTATTTACAGAACCATGTTTGGACAGTATGGAGAGCAGTCGATCTGCCGGTAACCCATAGACCTCAACGTCGATGTCCTTGGAGGAGATATTTAGTAGCCGATCTCGTACCCAGCCACCGACAACTAGGGCACGGCCACCCTCGATGGCGATAGATTGGGCAATTTCACGTAGCCGATCTAATTCAAACATCGCGTGCAATGCGAAAACCGTAGTCTGTGTACCTAAAGGACGGGTCGAGTCTACTCCTTGCGGAGACCCGATTGATGGTGTAGGTATGCCGCCACGACCCACCTCGCGATGCGCGTCTTTTACCAATGTGCGGACCAACGGGATTACGTTGTGGAGATTCGGCGTAAAACGTTTTCGAATGCCAGTCTGAACACCACTCGTGAATATTCGCTGCAATGCCGCGAACACCGAAATCGTTTACGGGGCCAGTCTTGACTGGCCACGGGCCACTGAGCGGACCCTGCCCATTGTTCGGTACCCAGTTTGGGATGGTCCTTCCCCATGGATAGTTTTCCGACTCTCTGTGTCCTCGGGCAGCGCGTTCCCACTCAGCTTCGGATGGGAGACGTATCGTTTGCTTCGTCGAGGTCGAATGCGATGAGCGCCACAGGCAATAGAGGAAGGCGTCATACCAACTTACACCAACAACAGGTAGTTCCGGGGCTGTGAAGGAAGGATTTTCCCATTCCCGTGGTGTTTCTCGGCCGGTGGTTTCCAGAAAACGACTATATTCAGAGCGCGTTATTGGGTCGACCGCCAATTCGAAGGTATTAACCCATATGCGATGAGCCGGAGCCTCATCCGGTTGGCCAGTATCTGAGCCCATTGAAAACCAACCCCCGGGTATCCGTGCGAACTCCTCCACTGGCTAAATCATGCCACGGGTTGTCAGTGAGCGGTCAGCACATCTGACTGATATGATCACGCGATTACGATTATTGTGCTGATGCGGCATAAAACGAACGTTTCGTATCGGGAACTTGTGTGCGTTTTGGTTGTCTCGGCCTTGATTTCTGGCTGCTCTCTGCAAACGATGGCCGTCAATGCCGTGATGCCGACGATTGCAAACCCGGAAGTGTATCTATCTGAGGAGGATCCGGAGCTTGTTCGGGATGCTTTGCCATTTTTGCTCAAGACCGTTGAGTCAGTTCTTGAGGCGACGCCCTCGAGGAAAGATGCACTTTTATTTGCGAACAACGGTTTTCTCCTTTACGCCAACGCGTTTTTACAACACGACGCGGCCATTGCGGAGTGGACGGATTACGAACGAGCAGCTGAGCTCAATGAACGTGCAAGGCGTATGTATTTACGTGCCCGTGATTACGGCTTGAGACTCGTCGAGATCGAACACCCGGGAATTACGGGTAGCCTGCTCGAGGATCCTTTAGCAGCAGTGATGGTTTTCGATGTGGAGGATGTTGAAACGCTGTACTATCTCGGAGGTGCCTGGATGCTCGCGATCAATTTGAGTCTTGATCGACCAGCACTAGTAGCTGACTTACCGTCTGCTCGTGCTTTACTTGACCGCGCGCTCTTACTTGATGAGAGTTACGATAGGGGAGGCCTGCACTCGGCTTTTATTACGGTTGAATCCGTTGGAGAAGCATTAGGTGGTTCATACCAGCGAGCGCGTGAACACTTTGATAGAGCGGTTGCTTTGTCCGAGGGGTTGGATGCGGGGCCTTATATATCAATGGCTGTCGGTGTGTCGATCGCTCAAGAAAATCGTCAGGAGTTCGTTGAACTGCTTGAAACGGCTCTTGCTATTGACGTTAATAAAGAGCCGGCGAACCGGCTGCTCAATGTGTTATCCCAAAAACGGGCTCGAATGCTTCTTGACCATGTCGATGATCTATTCTTCGAGCCGATAGATGAAGAACCCGGTACCGAGTAGGGAGTACGTTAATGAAAGCGTTTCGTTTTGCGGTCGTGATGTGCGTCTTTATTGCTCCGCTGTTACTTAGTGCACAGACAACACGACTTCGGCTTGCCAGTGTGCTTCCAGCAAATTCGTTGTGGGACCGCTCACTGAAGGAGATGGCGAGCGAGTGGCAGAAAGTGACAGGTGGACGTATTCGGGCGCAGGTCCGAACCGCGTCAGGTGATGAGGCAACACTCATCCGACGGATGAGGATGAATAATCCGCAGATTGCGGCACTTTCTCCACTTGGACTTCAAGAAATAGATGAATCGTTCAGTGTGTTCGGCGTCCCTTTTCTTTTTGCATCGGACGAGGAGGCCATCCACGTGCTTGAGGCTTTGACGCCACAATTACGAGATGCACTTGCCAGAAGAGATCTAGTTTTGATTAATTGGGGACACGGCGGATGGGCGCATATTTTTTCAGCTGAGCCAATACAGACGGTGGCAGATCTCAGACAGGCGAAACTTTTTACATCGGCAGGGGACGACGATGCAGTCCAGTGGTACAAGGAGAACGGATTCGAGCCTGTGCCGCTAGCTTTAACGGATGTGCTGATGGGTTTGAACACAGGGCTTATTAACGCATATCCGAGTTCCCCGTATGCCGCGTTAGCTTATCAATGGTACCGTCAGACTTCTCATATGCTTGATGTGCCACTTGCCCCTCTGTTTGGAGCAACCGTAATTGCTGAGCGTGCCTGGAGCCGGGTTAGTCAGACGGACCGAGACGCGATTCTAAAGACTGCGAAGGCAGCACAAGATAGATTGTTTGCGGCTGTGCCAGAGCAGGATCGTGAAGCTGTGAGTGAGATGGAGCGTAGGGGACTAACTGTCTCAGCCGTGGATGAGGCTATGGCTAGGTCGTTTCGGAACGAGGCCGATGGATTGATGGCTACTTGGCGCGGTAGCATGGTGCCGGCCGAGATCTTTGATGCGGCCGCTGTCGCTATTAGAGAATTTCGAGCACGGTAGCTTTGGTTCTTGGCACGCGCGATTGAACGGACGTTATTTTGTGTTGCATCGGTTGTTCTGGTCGGGTATTTTGGCAATGCTCTGATACCATTTCGTCCGAATGAAGGTTGCGGCTACCGTCGGCGCTAAACGCTCTTCCAGAGTTGTTGGCGTTTTCC
>CAZDQD010000059.1:0-7674 GCA_964507425.1 uncultured Vicinamibacteraceae bacterium | reverse complement strand
TCTACCGATTCCAACTCGACCATTTGCTTGTCGGGGACCACTTCAACCCGGAAATCGGATTTCTCCGGCGTGACGATTTTCGACGCACCTACACCCAAGCACAATATCGACCCAGACCTTCCATGCGCGCGGTACGGCAGTTCACTTTCGGCAGTAGTCTGGATTACATCGAAACCGTCGCCGGTGTCCTGGAGACACGGATTGCTCAGGGTCGATTCGACATTGAGTTTGAGAATAGCGACCAACTCAACGTCGACGTGCAGGAAAGCTACGAACGCCTGCAACGACCCTTCCGTATTGCCTCCGATGTTTCGATTCCGGTCGGGGCCTACAAGTTTCAGGACTATTTCGTTGCCTACACGTTGGGGCAGCAACGCCGAGCCTCCGGCTCATTCTCCCTTCAACGAGGCGAGTTTTTCGACGGTCATATCACAGCTCTTGGGTATCAACGGAGTCGAATCACCGTGACCTCACAATTTTCTTTTGAGCCGGGGGTGTCCATTAATCGGATTGAACTGCCAGGAGGCCACTTTACCGCGCGGCTGTTGACCAGCCGACTCACCTATACATTAACGCCACGCATGTTTTTTGGTGGGCTGGTGCAGTACAACTCCGGCACTCAATCGCTCAATGAGAATCTTCGCCTGCGGTGGGAATCCTCGCCGGGCAGTGCAATCTTCGTCGTCTACAACGATGTCCGGGACACGGCACTGCGCGGAACGCCGATCCTGCAAAACCGCGCGTTCATCATCAAATTTACCAAGCTCTTCCGGTTTTAACGGTCCATAATCCTCTCCGTACAGAAAAAGAGACCGACAGACGTTACATCTGCCGGTCTCTACGAACTTCGAGCCTAATGTTTGTTAGTCGCGATAGGAACTAGTCGGCGGCAGCTGCGCACCGGACAGGTCGTCCGGAATACTCTCCTCGGCTACCACCTCGTGTGTCAATGTGCCGATTCCCTCGATGTTGGCCGTGATCGTCTCACCCGCCTGCAGGTATCCAGAACCTGTCGCACGTTCAACGCGACCGGCGCCGGTTCCACCGGACGTCCCACTTTGCAGGACATCGCCAGGAAACAACGTGATGAGCGACGAAGCATACTCGATTAGCTCCGGGATGTTATGGATCATGTCGCCCGCTCTAGCCTCCTGGACGGTTACACCGTCGATGACCAGAGTCTGGTGGAGTTGCTCCATGGGGTCACCGTAGAACTCCTTCGGCACGATCCACGGTCCCTGGGGAGCAAACGTGTCGTGACCCTTACCAACAAACCAATCGGATCCTTGACCGTATCCCCCTGGCGGTCGTCCGCCACGATCGGAGATATCCATGGCGACCATGTAGCCAAACACGTGGTCGTATGCACGGGTCGCAGAAATATATTTCCCAGTCTGCCCCATCACAATAGCCAATTCGACTTCCCATTCGATCCGGTCACGGCCGTAGGGCATCACTACTTGATCGCCACTCCCGATGACCGCACCGCGACCGGGCTTGAGGAACAGGTAAGGTACGCCCCGGTCTTCCTGCCGCTGCCGGGTCCGTGTCGCCAATTCCTCTGCGGTGCAGCCCTCACAGGCGTGCGAGTAAAAGTTCACCGCCGCATTCATCATCTTGCCCGGGTACATGATGGGCGGACGGATGCGCAGTTCAGACACGTCGTAGACAAAGTCGGCGCGACTGTTTCCGGAAAGTCGGTTGTTTTCGACAACGTCATTGACGATTTCATACAGCCGGTATTTGAGGCCGTATTCATAGCGCCCAATGAGTTCCAGCATGTCCTCTGGCATAGGTATCTTGGCGTACTCTGGATTCGATTCGAGCGCCATGTTCGCGACCTCGATGTCGATTACCAGAGAGTCCCTGAGAACAACCCCAACATGCGGCACACCGTGGATGTTGAAGGTGCCCACCTTAAACGGCTCAATGGGCTCAATACCGGTGGGTCCCTGCGCCAAAACCGCCGCGGGAATGAGCAGGGCCATTGCCGCCGCTAAAACATAAATCTTTCGCATAACTCTCCTTAAAGCCTGGCACAACAGAATGCGCTACCGGTTGTACTCCTGCATAGACGACCTGTCAAGCAATCAGCGGATCCTTGCACAAACAACGTTTCAAGTTCCAGACATACACTATGAACGTCAAACGGCCAACTAGTGCGGGTTGGCCGGCTCGCCCAACGTCTCGACCAACGTAATCAACGCCGACAAATCGTCGTTGCCAAACCCTTGACCGTGCAGACCGTTCACAAATTGCATCGTCACTGCACCGGCTGGCAACGACACCCCTAGCGAATGCGCAAGCTGCATAACAATATCAAGGTCCTTGTGATACAAACGACTTTCAATACCCGCCGAAAAGTCTCGGCGTGCCATTCGATCGCCGAAGAAATCCAAGACACGGCTCGACGCCATGCCTCCCATCATCGCCTGTTGCACTTGCTGGACGTCGAGGCCTGCTCGCTTCGCGAGTGTTAACGCTTCAGCAACCCCCTGTGCCGTAATCAGCAACAAAAGTTGGTGACACGCCTTCGTACCCTGCCCCGCCCCCTGTGCCCCCATGTGCAAGACCTTCGTCCCGATAGCTTCGAAAAGCGGTCGAGCTTGATCGAGTACTTCAACTTTGCCACCAACCATGATTGACAGTGACGCATCCTCCGCTCCTTGCGGACCTCCAGAAACCGGAGCATCAAGAAAATCGATGTTCGCTTCGGCTAATCGGTCCCCAATCGCGCGTGTACGCGCTGGATCAATCGTACTTGTATCAATAACGACCGTACCAGGACGTGCCCCCTCTACGATGCCATTCGCTCCGAGGACCACCGACTCAACGTCTTCAGTGCCCGTCAACATCGTGAACACAGCATCACAGTCGGCGGCAACCCCAGCCGGCGAATCGGCTACAACAGCACCTCGTTCGACCAATGGCTCGAGCGACACCGTGCGCCTCGCAAACACCGTCAGTTCATGCTGGTGCTTTATTAAATTAAGCGCCATCGGACGCCCCATCGTACCTAGGCCTATAAATCCAACTTTCATGACTAAGAGCCTACAAAATCACACCAGAAATTGCCGTCCTGTATTAGAGTGGCATTCGGAGGTACGTTATGCGACACGCAATCCTCACTATCGGAGCGCTCATATGTGCATTCACACTGGGGCAGCTTTCAGCACAAGACGTCGAACCGTCCTGTGACATGTGTCCGGCCACCTACGTTCCGGCTGAAGAAATAGCCGAGTACGCGTTTGTCGGGCGAAAGGCTGGCCTTGTTGACCAGCAAGTGCGTTCAGTCGACATTGGAAAATCAAAAGTGCAAGTGGCCGTTGCTCATCGTGGAAAGCTGAATGAACGCCGAGGCCGTGTTGCTGAGCATGATCTCGTAACGGAGGTCTACGTCGTATTGAGTGGTGGGGGCACAATACTGACCGGTGCTGACCTAGTGAACAAAGTTCGCCGACCGCCTGACAACCGTGCGGTACAATTTCTCAATGGTCCAGGCAATAACGCTGAGGACGTGCGGGATGGCGTCGTTAACGAATTAAAACAGGGTGATGTTCTGGTAATTCCAGCCGGCACTGGACACGAATTTACCAAAATTGATGACCACATTACCTACATGATGGTGCGCGTCGACCCGGACGAAGTGGTGCCGCTCATGGATGCCGCTGCCTCACGTCAATATTTAGATAACCAACAGTAGTGCACTGATATGGTGAACTCATGAAAAAACAATCATTTTCTAGCGTGCTCCTAGTAATACTCGGCGTCTCTATTGCATGTGGTGGTGATTCGCCGGCTCCCATGACAGATGAGATGGCTAGCGAGCCAAACAATACCGCATCAACCACTGTAGGCGATGGCACCAATTTTGAATTCGATCCTACCTGGCCGAAACCATTACCAAACAACTGGACACTCGGAAACGTCGTAGGGGTCGATGTTGATTCGAATGACCATATCTGGATCGTGCAGCGCCCGCTCTCGCTCAACCAACAAGAATCTGCTTTAGACGCGAATCCACCACTAGCTGAAGACTGTTGTCGTGCCGCTCCACCAGTCATTGAATTTAACCAAGACGGTGATGTCGTCCAAGCCTGGGGTGGACCTGGAGAGGGTTATGAATGGCCCGACTCTGAGCACGGTATTTTTATTGACCATTTAGACAACGTCTGGCTGGGTGGAAGTGGAGGAGAGGATGCACACATCCTCAAATTCACTAAGAATGGGGAATTCTTGATGCAAATCGGATCTCACGGTCAGGGGCAAGGCAGTAACGATACAGCCAACTTTGGTCAACCCGCTGAAATCGATGTCGACCCTGAAACCAACGAGGTCATTATCGCTGACGGCTACGGCAATCGCCGGGTCGCGATCTTCGACGCTGATACGGGCGAGTACAAACGACACTGGGGTGCCTACGGCAATGTTCCGACCGATGACGCCTATACCTACGACCCGGATGCCGAGCCGTCACAACAATTTGGACGACCGGTTCACTGTGCAACGCTCTCGGAAGACGGCTTACTCTACGTCTGCGACCGCGTAAACAACCGCATACAAGTGTTCCAACGCGATGGTACGTTCATCAATGAGTTCGTAATGGCACCGCGCACGCGTGATTTCGGCTCGGCGTTTGACGTTGACTTCTCTCCCGACCCCGACCAGCAATATCTCTACAACATAGATGGCATGAACGCGAAAATCTGGGTCATCAATCGCAGCGACCTTTCGATTGTCAATACGATCGGGTTCGGCGGCCACCAGGCAGGTGGATTCACCGCTGCCCATAGTCTTGCAGTAGATTCAAACGGCCACATCTACGTGGGCGAAACACTTGAAGGTAAACGAGTGCAGCGCTTCGTGCGCCGCTAATGGAGATGAGAGACGTAATGCGCAGAAGAGTAATTACTGCTGGCATAGTTGTCCTGGCGTGTAGCCTCCTATCAGGCACACAACTCGCCGAAGCACAGTCGGCAGACTACGACCCACCTCGACTTTCGAACGGCACGCCGGATTTCAACGGAATCTGGCAAGCGCTGAACGTCGCGAACTACGACGTCGAACCTCATATTGCTCGCTCAGCGATGCAGCTCAGGGAAGGACCACACAGTATGCTCCCCGACGTGCCTGTACTCCCGCTCGGTGCGGTCGGTGCGGTCCCCGGAAGCATGGGGGTAATTAGCGGTGGCGGTCGGATTCCCTACACGAGCGAAGCGCGTACACTCAAAGAAGAAAATCAAGCACATTGGGTGGAACGTGACCCCGAAATTAAGTGCTACATGCCCGGCGTACCACGGGCCACCTACATGCCATTCCCGTTTCAGATCTTTCAGAACGAAAGCAGTTTTTTCATTGCCTATGAATTTGCTGGAGCCGTACGAGACATTTATCTGCAAGATGTCGGACCAGCCGAAACCGACTCTTGGATGGGACAATCTGTCGGTCGATGGGATGGCGACACCCTCGTGGTGGAAGTAACGGGACAAAACGACCAAACATGGTTCGACCGTGCAGGAAGTCATCACACGAATCAACTGATTGTGACCGAGCGCTACACGATGATTGGTCCAAATCACTTGCAGTACGAGGCAACGATGGAAGATCCCAATGTCTTTACTGAACCGTGGACAATTAGCATGCCACTCTATCGACGTATCGAAAGTGACGCGCGGTTAATGGACTTCAAGTGTGTGGAGTTCGTTGAAGAATTGCTATTCGGTGAATTTCGGCGCAACCCGCTACCACGATAGAACGTGAGGACCGTATGAGCTATCGCCATCTCACTAGCGTGTTCCTTGTAGTCAACATGACAGCTGCTCTCCATGCACAGGACATTCCGCGGACTACAACAGGAAAGCCTGACCTGTCTGGCACGTACGACACCGCCACCTTGACACCTTTGGAACGACCCGAAGTGTTTGGTGATCGCCTCACCCTGAGTGAAGAAGAAGCAGCCACACTCGCCCAAGGTGAACCCGTCGCACTTGCCGAGTCGTTTGGCATTCCCGAAGAACGTAACACCGAAGGCGAGGTGCCAAATGCACCACCCCCAGTCGGTGGGGACGGTTCAACCGGCGCAGCGGGTGCGGTCGGAGGTTACAACACATTCTGGATGGACCGCGGGAGTTCAGCATTCCAGATCGAAGGACAATGGCGTACATCCATCATCACGGACCCCCTCAACGGGCGACGTCCGCCTTTAACAACAGACGCGAGTAACCGCCTGACCGACCGTGCTTCGTTTTTCCGGCCAAACACTGGGACGGCGTGGTGGATGGTGGAAAACGGCCTGGACGCCCCCGGACCATATGATGATCCAGAGATTCGTCCACTCGCAGAACGTTGTCTCCTGGGATTCGGATCGACGTCAGGTCCACCGATGATGCCAGTGCTGTACAACAACCTGAAACGTATCGTACAGACTGAGGACCACATCATGATCTTGGTCGAGATGGTCCATGACGCACGTATTATCAGGATGAATCAACCCCATGCTCCACCAGAGATCCGTAGTTGGCTTGGCGATTCGATTGGACACTGGGATGGGGATACACTCGTAGTTGATACCACCAACTTCACAGATTCCCCTGCTTTGGCCAGCGCGTCACGCAATCTTCATATCGTTGAGCGGTTTACGCGTGTCGGTCCTGACTCTCTGCTATATCAGTTCACCGTCGACGATCCGACAGTATGGACCGCCTCGTGGAGTGGTGAGTACGTTTGGCCGGCCACATCTGACCGGATCTACGAATACGCCTGCCATGAAGCTAACTACTCGTTTCAAGGTATTCTGGGAGGCGCACGTGTTTTGGAACAAGACGTACGTGAGGGCCGTTAAGAGACTGTAAGAGTATTTCTATGGAGACTGTGATGCGCTGTCAATGTCAGTTTTACGGTTTTGTACTGGTCGGAGTCCTGGCGGCGTCAATCCCTAGTCACGCTCAAGACATACCCCGCACAGCCACCGGAAAACCTGATTTATCTGGCACCTATGATGTTGCAACGCTGACGCCGTTAGAACGCCCTGAGCAATTTGGCACCAAGGCCTACCTAACGGAAGAAGAGGCCGCTGAGATCGAAAGTCAAGAATTCGACCGACACCTCGATCGCAATGCCGCAAGTAACCCAAACCGAGAGGCCCCACCCGATGGTGGCGACGGGTCTGCAGGAGCTTCGGGTAACGTGGGTGGCTACAACACCTTCTGGATCGACCGCGGTTCGTCGCCGGTCTTGGTTGATGGCCAGTATCCGACCTCTATCATTGTCGACCCAGCGAATGGCCGACAGCCGCCACTTACCAGAGACGGTCAGCGACGTGCAGATGAACGCGCCTCCGCTCGGCGTGAAAATTCTGGGACGGCGTGGTGGATGATCGAAAATGGCCCTGACGCACCAGGCCCCTATGACGATCCAGAAATTCGACCGCTTGCAGAACGCTGTCTGCTTGGTTTTAGTTCCACCGGTGGACCGCCAATGCTGCCCGCGCTTTACAACAACCTTAAACGCATCGTGCAAACAGACGAGTACGTCATGATTCTGGTGGAGATGGTTCACGATGCCCGAGTCATACGTATTGGTCAACAACATGCTCCATCTGAAATTAGAGGTTGGCTCGGTGATTCCATTGGCTACTGGGACGGTGACACCCTTGTTGTTGACACCACAAACTTT
>CAZDQD010000058.1:0-26593 GCA_964507425.1 uncultured Vicinamibacteraceae bacterium | reverse complement strand
GGCAATTCCAGCAGCTACCTCCACTGGCAATGCCCGTATTTCCGCCGGACTATTCAAGAGTGTCGTCACATCCTCGCTAATCCCAGTGAGTGCCTCGGTTGGAATCCTAACTGGCAACTCAACCAATAACCTCGCGTTCATGATTGCGCCAAAAATCGCCACCCCAAACGCACCGCCCATTGAACGAAAGAATTGCGCAGACGAGGTCGCAATCCCGAGGTCACGGTGTTCAACACCGTTCTGGACCGCCAATAACGACACTTGCAGAACCATCCCGACACCAAGACCAAGAATTAACATATACATTGAACTCACAAGGCGCGGTGTCTCTGCATGCATCAGACTTAAAAGGTACATACCGACAATCGACAAACCCGAACCAACGATTGGAAACACCCGATAGCGACCGGTGCTAGTAGTGAGACGACCTGAACCGACCGAACCCGACACGATACCTGCCGTCAACGGCAAGACAAGCAATCCAGAATTCGTCGCCGAAACACCGTTCACGACCTGCAAAAAAAGTGGCAAGAACACAACACCGCCGAACAACGCAAAACCGATCAAAAAGCCGAGACCCGAACTAATCGAAAAGATACGATTCCGAAAAAGTCGCAGCGGTAAAAGCGGTGCCTCCGTGCGGCCTTCCCACCACACAAATGTCCCCGTGACGACTACTCCACTAACCAGCAATCCGACAATGACCGGAGAGCGCCATGCGTATTCCGTTCCGCCCCACACCAAAGCGAGTAACAACAGGCTGACACCCAGCGAGAGCAACCCGGCCCCCACGACATCTACCCGTGTCCCGCGCGTCCCGCCAGGCAATCGTAAGACTTTCGAGATGATCCCAAACGCAACAAGCCCGACCGGGAGGTTGATCAAGAAGACCCATCGCCACGTTGTGGTGTCGACAATAAACCCTCCGACCAGTGGTCCGATAACACTCGCAAAGGCCCAAATCCCAGCCAGATACCCAATGTAGCGGCCCCGTTGACGTGGTGACACAATGTCGCCAACCACGGCGAAGGTCAGCGCCATTACCCCACCGGCACCAACCCCCTGCACACCACGTGCAAAGACCAACTCAGCCATTCCTGGCGCAACGCCAGCCAGTAATGACCCAAGCAGAAACACGAGGACCGCCACTTGAAAAGTGATGCGTCGTCCGTAAATGTCGCTCACCTTTCCGTAAATCGGCGTGCAAACGGTCGAAGTCAGAAGATACGCCGTTACAACCCACGAGTAGTAGTCGAGTCCGCCAAGTTCGCCGACAATCGTCGGCAGGGCCGTTGCCACTATCGTCTGGTCAAGCGCCGCCAGAAACAATCCCGCCATCAAGCCGACAAAAATGATGACAATTTGACGGTGACTAAACGAAACTGGAGGTGCTTGTTGTGTCACAGCAGTCTTTAGGTTGAGTACAAAAAAACGAGGCCAGTGTCTGGAAACCCTCCGCTGCACGAATTGCACAGCGCGTTCCAGACGCTGACCCCAGTTCTACTACTGGTCTATAGGAAGACCCGAGCCGACTTAGTTGGCTAACTCAATAGGGACATGCGCTCGTTGATTGTCCCAAATGATGTTGAGTGTACCACCCTGTCCAGCCATGTCCGTAAACCCGATCCATAGGTTATCCGCGGACCGCGGCGTCTCATCTACAGTCATCGTTGTACGCATAACGTCTTTTTCGTCGGTGTAACCATAGGCCCCCCAAAGCGCATTTGGGTTGTCCTCACGAAATGTTTCCTTGCCTTGCCACGTCGTAAAAATCAAAGTCCACGCGGTTGGGTTCGAAAGATCCGCAAACATGCTGTACTCACCGGCTGCCAAGCGCTGACCACCAATCAGAACGTCAGCCTCGGTCGTGAACGTCGTCGTCTGGTCGGCCCCAACACGCCAGAGCGGCGCACCTGCGTAAAGTTGCTGGCCGTACTCGGCCCCTTCACCAAAGATCCCCTGTCGGCCACGGAGTATCGGACGACCATAACGGATGTCAATCCAATGACCGCCTTGATACGCCCCTTCAGCATCGTAGCTGCCACCAAACTGGGTCGCAGTGAAACCTCGAGGACTCGCCGGACGGTCCTGAGCCTCTAGCACGCTTCCCATCACCACGAGCGCGGCAACAGTAATCCCAACCAACCTCATCGAACGCATAACTTGTTCTCCCTTCAATATGATCGCTCCACGTGAATCATAATTTATTACCGGATCAACGTGACAGGTTTCGTCTGCATCAACGGGGCATAAAAATCGTTCCCTTTATCATCGATCACGATGAATGCTGGAAAATCTTCAATTTCAATTTTCCAGATCGCCTCCATCCCGAGCTCCGGATACTCAAGGACGTCAACCTTTTTAATGCTGTGGTCGGCCAATCTAGCAGCCGGACCGCCAATTGACCCGAGATAAAATCCTCCGTGCTTACCACAGGCATCTGTAACCTGCTGCGATCGATTCCCCTTCGCCAACATCACCATGCTCGCACCGTGTGACTGGAACAGGTCAACATAAGAATCCATTCGTCCAGCAGTGGTCGGTCCAAAACTTCCAGATGCCCGACCTTCTGGCTTCTTCGCTGGTCCCGCGTAGTAAACCATGTGGTCCTTAATGTACTGTGGAAGCCCATCACCAGCTTCAAGACGCTCCTTAAGTTTCGCATGCGCGATATCACGTGCCACGATCATCGGCCCCGACAACGACAAGCGAGTTGAAACTGGATACTTTGACAATTGCTCCCGAATCACCGACATCGGCTGGTTAAGATCGACGCTCACGACATCCTCAGGCAATTCCTCTTCTGTCACGTCCGGTAGATACTTGGCCGGGTTTTCTTCAAGTTGCTCGAGGAAAACTCCCTCGCGAGTGATCTTCGCAAGAGCCTGCCGGTCTGCCGAACAGGACACCCCCAAACCGACTGGGCAGGACGCACCATGGCGAGGAAGCCTGATAACACGGACATCGTGCGCAAAATACTTTCCACCGAACTGCGCGCCTATTCCGATCTGACGCGCGACCTCAAACACTTGGTCTTCCATGTCACGGTCGCGAAACGCACGACCATGTTCGTTGCCAGTCGTCGGTAGCCGGTCAAGATATTTGGTTGTGGCCAACTTTAGAGTTTTCATCGTGAACTCAGCTGACGTACCACCAATAACAAGAGCTAGGTGATACGGCGGACACGCCGATGTTCCAATTGTCCGCAAATTCTTGTCGACGAACGCCCGGAGCGAATCAGGATTGAGAAGCGCCTTGGTCTCCTGATAGAGAAAAGATTTGTTAGCCGAGCCACCACCTTTCGCGACAAAGAGTAGTTCGTATTCATCGCCAGGTTCAGAGTAAATTTCAATCTGGGCGGGAAGATTGGAACCCGTATTTTTTTCCGTGTACATATCGAGTGGTGCCATCTGTGAATACCGCAGGTTTCGCTGCTCATATGCATCAAATATTCCCTGCGACAGCGCAACTCGATCATCACTCGACGTCAGTACATGCTCCCCTTTGTGCCCCATGACGATCGCCGTTCCAGTATCCTGACATCCTGGCAGTACACGACCTGCGGCGATGTTGGCATTTCTCAACAACTCCAATGCGACGAACTTATCGTTTCGCGATGCTTCCTCATCATCAAGGATGTTGCGCAATTGCGCGAGGTGGGCGGGACGTAATAAATGCGCGATGTCATCGAACGCTATCCGCGCCACCTGACGGAGGGTCTCTGGCTCAACTTTAAGCATTTCTCGACCATCGACCAAGACTGTTGTCACACCGTCTGAAGTTAACTTCTTATAGTCAGTCTCGTCTGGACCGAACTCAAAAATAGGTTGAAAATGGAAATCTGTCATTACGGATAGATCTTATGGGATCCGAGAATGGAAATCAGACGGCATAGAGTCATCCGTCACACCCACCACTCTCCGACCGCAGTATTTTCTTAACAGCTCGTACAGCACCACGCCGCCAGCCGTGGCAACGTTCAGCGAATGTTTGAGGCCACGCATCGGTAGCCGCACGTGCACGTCACATCGTTCTAGCAAATCCTCATCGAGGCCCTCGACCTCATTGCCAAACAGAAGGCAGATCGGAAAACTTGGCTTCCACTCAAAAAGGTCAACCGCGTGTCGACTAGTTTCGATAGCTGCCACCTCATGGCCTATCGAGCGCGCCTGGTCTACATACGTCGACACATCTTGGCATGGCTCCCAAAGAACTTGGTTTTCGGCTCCGAGCGCTGTTTTAGCGATTTCCTTGTGGGGGGGGCGACCCGTAAAACCGGAGAGAACCAGCCGGTCGACACCCACAGCATCGGCAGATCGAAAGAAGGCACCTACGTTGTAGAGGCTGCGAACGTTATGCAACACGATGCGCACCGGCAAGACCCCAATCCCGTCGTAGGCAGCGGACAGCGACGTCGCTTCATAGGGAAGGCGTTCCATTCAACCTCTTAGTTTCCAAATTTTGACCAGGACGCGCAACCACGAAGACGGTTATAGTGACCACCGCGTTTTCTTATGAATACTTTTGCCGTCATCATTTTAGTCGTCCTCCTAGGCGAATATTTCCTAGGGCTCGTATCGGGCATGCTAAGCCTACGAACCTTCAGTGCAAAGTTGCCGACAGAATTCATCGGCGTGTTTGACGAAGACAAATATAAAGACGCGCATCGGTATAACAAGACACGCACCCAATTTGGGTTCATCACTACTACCGCAAATCTTTGTTTCCTCTTGGCGTTTTGGTTCGTTGGTGGCTTCGAGTGGCTCGATCAAACATTACGCTCCTTTCACTACGGACCAATCCTCACTGGCCTGGCTTACATTGGAACCTTGATCCTGTTGTCTTCCGCACTCAACCTTCCCTTCAAGCTGTACTCAACGTTCACCATTGAGGCACGGTTCGGGTTTAATCGGACGACCATCGCAACCTTCGTCACCGACCTCCTCAAAGGACTAGTTCTTGGAACCGTAATCGGTGGAATCCTGCTCGCCGTTATTCTCGGCTTCTTCGAATGGGCTGGTGCTTTGGCGTGGCTCTGGTGCTGGGTCGCTGCTACCGTGTTGATGTTGTCACTCCAATTCATCGCGCCAACGTGGATCATGCCGCTCTTCAACACCTTTACACCGCTTAATGAAGGGGAGCTACACGACGCGATTCATAGCTACGCTCACTCCGTACGATTTCCACTGCAGGGTATTTTTGTGGTGGATGGTTCGCGACGCTCGTCCAAAGCAAATGCATTTTTTACCGGTTTTGGAAAACATAAACGCATCGGCTTGTTTGACACCCTAGTCGATGACTACACGGTGCCCGAACTCGTAGCCGTCGTCGCACATGAAGTCGGGCACTACAAAAAACGACACATCTGGAAAGGCATGCTACTCAGCGTTGCCCATCTCGGTGCGATGCTTTGGATCTTGTCGCTCTTCCTAGGGCAACCAGGCTTGTTCGAGGCATTCGCGGTATCGCAACCCTCGACCTACACCGGTCTCCTATTCTTCAGCCTACTCTTTACGCCTGTTGAGCTAATACTTTCGCTTTTGATGAATCTCTTTTCAAGAAAAAATGAATTTGAAGCCGACGCCTTCTCCGCACAAACCACTGGCAACGGAGATGCTCTTGTTAGTGCCCTTAAGAAACTCTCGGCGGACAATCTGTCAAACCTCACACCCCACTGGTTCGACGTTTTCCTACACTACTCACATCCCCCTGTCCTCGAGCGAATCCGCGCACTGCGCCAAGCAGACACTCCACAAGTGGAAACTGTGTCAGCCTAAACCGTTGCCCCTCAGAAGAACACATGCCTCAATTTGTCGAACTCGGACGCTGCGTTTCACGTATTGCGCGAAACTCACTGGTCTCACTCCAAGTCGGCCACTCGCTGCTGTCAGCAAGATATGCACCAAAACGGAAAAAAAATATTAAGTCTTCTACCGCACCAGACAAATCCCAATCATCTTTTATCTCGTCCGAGACAGCATGGTAGTCGTTTGCGGTGTACTCCTCGCGCTTTGCCAGGCCGTACCCTTCCGGCTTATCAATGTAAGACACGCCGCCGTCGGCATAAAAAGCTGGTATCCCTGCTTTTGCAAATGAAAAGTGGTCAGAACGGTAGTAGAACCCCTTCTCAGGCTCAGGGTCTGGCGTGAGCACACGACCAAGTGGTAGCGCGACCTCTGCAGCAACCTGGTCAAGCGCAGATTGACCCATCCCCACGATGGTAAGGTCGCGTGTACGGCCCCATTGGTTAAGTCCATCCATATTGATGGCGGCGACCGTTTGTGCGGCCGGGTAGAGCGGGTTCTCACTGTAATGCTTAGAGCCAAGTAACCCTTGCTCCTCTGCCGTTACTCCTAAGAATAGAACCGAACGGCGTGGGACCGCAGACGCCATACTGAATGCCCGAGCAATTTCAATCAGACCAGCCGTACCACTCGCATTATCCAAGGCCCCATTAAATATCTGGTCACCAGGCAAGTTCGGATTCAAGCCAAGGTGATCCCAATGCGCAACGTAAAGTAAGTACTCGTCCGGTGCCGTGCTTCCCTCTATTTTGGCCACAAAATTTTGTGAATCGATTCGACGGAGTTCGTTCTCTATTCGTGTTGTCCCAGTGACACCGAGTGGCACAGGTTGGAACCCTCGGGTCGCCGCTTGCTGTTTGGCCACCTCAAAATCGAGATCCGCCATAGCAAACAATTCCTCTGCCGTCGTTCTCTGTATCCATCCTTCGACCGTGGCTCGACTCCTGTTGTCGTCAGCTGCAACAAGGTCAAAAGATTCCGAATACGGCGAACTCCCGACAACTTCCCACGGATACCCTGCCGGACCTTCTTCGTGTATTACAAAAGAACCAGCTGCTCCCAACTCAGCCGCAACCTCATGTTTGTACGTCCAACGACCATAGTAAGTCATCGCCGCCCCCCCAAAAATATCATCGTGTGGCGGGTCATTAACCAGGAAAAGCAGAATCTTGTCGCGAACATCGACATCGCCAAAATCATCCCACTCATACTCCGGTGCGCGCGCACCGTAACCAACAAACACGAACTCTGCATCGCGCACGTCAACCGCATCGACAACGTGCTTAGTCGCCGCAACATAGTCTGTCCCTGGCTCGAAGGTATGAGTGGTTCCATGGCCCTCAACGACGAGTCCTTCACCAGGAACGGGTGTAATCCCCACGAGCGGTACGTCTTGAACCCATCGTCCATCCGGATTCCCTGGAAGAGCTCCGAGACTTTCAAAGGCCTCGGTGAGGTAGGAAATCGTCCGCGCCTCACCGTCGGAACCAGGCCCACGCCCCTCAAACGCATCCGATGACAATGTTTCAATCTCTGCCAGCAGCGTCTCGACAGCTATACCCTCAGGACTAGTCGCCACTGATTCCTTGATTGCCTGGTTAGACGCACAGGCAGTTCCCAGAAACAGCAGAATAAAAAGGGGTGGAATCAGCGATCGCCCAAAATCGAGAAACAAAACCTTTTTCACTCTGAACTTTAGTTTTCGTCGTCCAATACTACCCATCGCTATTACTCTCCCACATGCCACATTAGAAAACTAACGGTATCAACCATCTCATCTATGCGCTGGCTTACGGGCTGCCCGCCAGAATGCCCAGCCTGAGTGTGGTAACGCAGCAAAATGGGGTTGTCCGATCCATTCTGTGCCTGCATCAGCGCAGTCATTTTTCGAGCATGCAGCGGTGCCACACGAGTATCACCGTCACCCGATAGATAAAGTGTTGCTGGATACTGACCGCCGGCAATCACATTATGGTATGGCGAATACGCACGGATGTATTCGAACTGCTCTGGGTCTTCACTCGACCCGTACTCCGGCACCCAAAAACTCGCCACCAGAAACTGGTGATATCTCACCATATCCAGAAGCGGGTAAGTACAAACGACCGCTCCGAACAGGTCAGGACGTTGATTGGAAACCGCCCCCACAAGTAGACCGCCATTGCTGCCACCTCGAATTGCCAGTTGCTGACTGCGCGTGTAACCCTCTCGAATTAGATATTCGCCAGCGCCAATAAAATCATCAAACACGTTTTGCTTATGTTCGAGCATGCCCGCCCTGTGCCACGACTCGCCAAACTCGCCCCCGCCTCGCATATTGGCCACCGCAAACACACCGCCCATTTCCAACCAAATCGTCGCCAGTTCGGAAAATGCTGGCGTCAAACTGTTATTAAACCCACCGTACCCCGTCAGTAAAACTGGATTGCGACCATCACGTGCCAAATTAGAACTCTGGGTGACAAACATCGGAACGCGTGTTCCGTCTTTAGAGGTATACCAATGTTGAGTTACCTCATAACGTCCCGCGTCGACCGGTGTCACTGGTTCAGACCAGACGGTCTGTTCACCAGTTACGGCATCGTAACGAAAGATCGTACGGGGCACGTGGAAGGTCTCGTAGGTGAAAAACGCTTCCGGGCTATCCCAACGACCACTACCACCACCCACTGACCCAATGGTGTCGAACGTAATGTCACGCAAATGACCACCGTCAAGTGAGTACAGAGCAAATCGGGGCTGCACATCCTGAAGATATGAAACCGCAAGCCGACCGCCAAGACCATATGCTGCTTGCACCACCACGTCATCACGCTCCGGAATAACTTCTCTCCACATGTCGACTTCAGGCTTCGCCGGGTCGGCGACGACAACACGCTTATTAGGTGCAGCCAGATTGGTTGTTATAACCAACTCGTCACCGGCAAACTCTGCCCAGGATTCTGACTGTCCATCAGCAATGGCAGTCACAAAGGGTGCATCACTTTGAAGGTCTTTAACGTAAATTTCAGTCGGCCCTGACGAACCCTCTATAACGTGAACCACTAACCACCGCCCGTCATCCGACAAAACGGTGACTGGAATGTGATGTCGTTCGTACCCATCACCGAACAACACGATGTCGTCCGAAAAAGACGTTCCGAAATCGTGGTAGAGCACGCGAGGCGTCACGTCTCCATAACGCGTGTAGTACAAGCCGGCCGCATCTCCAGCTAGATGCACCTCACCGTAGCGCGCCGGCGGAAGAACATCCGCTAGGTCCTCTCCTGTCTCAACGTCCCGCACGCGAATTGAGACCTCGTCGACACCACCTTCCCGGACGCTGTAAACAGCTTTGGTCCCATCGGCAGATAAGTCACGCAGTTGAACGCTGGTTGTGTGATCAAGACTCATTGGGTGCGGGTCGATGAGTACACGATCGCTCCCATGCAAACCCTCACGCACGTAAATCACGTCTAACTGTTGGTCTGCGCGCCGCATACTAAAAAAGTAAAGGCCAGCTCTTTCAGCTGGAAGCCCAACAGCATCACGTTTAATGACATTGGCCGCGAGCTGCGAGATCTCATCACGTCTTGGAAGTACGTCGAGAACCGAATCTGTATATGCATTCTGGGCGTCAATCCACGCACGCGTTTCTGGAGCCCCCTGGTCTTCAAGCCATTGATAGGGGTCCGGCACATCAACCCCATGAAGTCGGTTAACAACAACATTCATTTTCGTCGGTGGGGGGGGAGACACCTGAATTCCATCCTCCTCAATAACGCACCCAGTCAGACCCACTAGGCCGACAAGCATCAGCGTGATTTGCACCTTAACCATCATCAACCTCTTATCTCACAATGCCCTCACAGGGTAGCGCATTTCAGCTACTCTCCGGGGTAGACTTTCCCATACACTCGGTTTCTACGGCTCAGAGGTCATCTATGCAGACGCTTACCCGACGACAGTTGTTCAGCACCCTCGCAACAGCAACATTGCTCCCGTATGTTCCGATCCGAGCTATCGAAAAATCGATGCGTGGCGCATTCATCATCATGAGTACACCGTATACCAACAGCAATCAGGTTGATTTCGACGACCTAGCTCAACAAGTCGATTTTCTTGATCGGTGTGGCGTGCACGGCCTCGTCTGGGCGCAAGGCTCGAGTGAACAGAGCCATCTGTCAAAGGCGGAACGACTGAAAGGGTTCGACGTCATCGCACGGGCCGCAAAGGGGAAACGGCCTGCACTTATTCTAGGAGTGCAAGCCGACGACACAAAGGGGATGCTCGAGTACGCACGCCACGCAGAAGCACTTGCACCAGATGGAATGATCGCTATTCCACCAACCCAGGCAACAACACTCGCCGAGTTTCGCGAGTACTACGCTGCGCTTTGCGGTGTAACCAAACGACCGATCTTTTTCCAAACGAGTGGTGGAGCTCCTGACGTTGTACCAACCGTCGAGTTCATGGTTGACATGGCAAAAGAATTTCCAAACTTGGCTTATGTCAAAGAAGAGCGCGATCCCGTGCACGAGCGCATGCTTGCACTAAAACCACACCGTCCGCATGCTATCAAGGCGGTGTTCGGTGCAGCCTTCGGACGCCAATGGCTCTACGAAATGCGGCTCGGAATGGATGGCGTCATGACCGGCGGCGCAATGTACGCCGACATCTACGCGCAGCTTTGGGAATTGCACACAGCAGGAAAAGCAGATGAACTAAGAGATCTCTTTGGTAAGCTGCTATTGATACTCAACCTCGACCACTCGATCCCTGGTGTACGACTTTACGTACTAAAAAAACGGGGACTCTTCAAGACGATAAAATCACGCCGCGGGGATTATTCATTTTCTGCCGATCAAACGGCCGAAATAGACTACCGCCTTGACGCGTTACGTCCCTATTTCAGAGCCTGACGGTTACTACGTATCTGATGGCAAATCGTTAAGCGTGTGAGCCATCCAGACACCCAGGTCGCGTATCTCTTGAAGGTGGACTTGGTGGCCCATCATGTACTCGCGCCAGGTAACGGCGTAGTCCGCGCCGACAAGGGCTTCGCGGCTACGTAGGCCCAAGTCAAGTGGAACCGTGGGATCGCTACTCCCATGAGCCTGGAAAATCGGTGTGCTCTGGTTCGCTTCAGCTGCTTCTTCGCAAAAAGTATCAGCTAACACCAAATAACCAGACAGACAGATTACGCCGGCAAGACGGCGCGGGTAGCGTAACCCAGCGAAAAGAGCCATCGCACCACCCTGCGAAAAACCAGCCAAGATAATACGGTTCGAGGGAACGCCCCTCGCCACCTCCCTGTCTAGTAACTGGTAAAGTCGATCAGCTGACGCACGAATGCCGTCCTCATCTTGGTCACGCTCACCGATACCCTTCACGTCGTACCAGGCCTGCATAACCATCCCCCCGTTGATCGTTACCGGCATACGGGGAGCATTGGGAAAAACGTATCGGACCTCTACACCCGCGGGTAGTTGCAGTTCCGGCGCAATACCATAAAAATCATTCGCGTCCGCGCCAAGTCCGTGCATCCAAATCACGGACGCATTGGCGGCTTCGGTCGGTTCGATTTCTAGTGTTTCTAGTTGAGTTTGCAATGACACGGGGGACCTAATGTGTCATCGCGTGGACAACAGTATTGATTCCAACTGCATAGGCGTTAATTGAAAATTTTGTGAAAAAATCGTAGTCCTCTCCCTCTCGCTCCCATCCATCGGCTATGTCCGTATTGTGACTCATTAGCACCATCAAACGTCCATCACTATCCGCTATGCCACGAAAATGTACCTGGTCACTTCTATACCCGCGCTCGGACGTCGTAGAACCACCACTCCGACGCCAGTGCTGGATAGACGGTATCTGAGGAATTTCATTCACCGTGTACACCACACGATGGATGGGATGCTCAAACGGTATGTCAAAAATAGGGAATTGCCCGGGAGGAAGCGCCTTGCCGATTTCATTCGACCACTGCCTCCATGCGTACGGCCCCCAAAAGTCGTCAACCCAAAGAAACCCGCCCTTCCGTAGATAATCGCCAAGGCGTTGCGCTTCAATATCGCTAAGCCAAAGCGTCCCCACGTCGGACATAAAAATGAACGGGTAATCAAACAGTGAATCATCCGTAAGCCGAACTACTACGTGGTCAGGTTCGTCGTGTTCATCGAAACCGACTGTGGTCGTCGTCATTTCAGACAGTCGGATCATCAAGTTCTGATCCGCCGTTGGGTAATCCGTGTACCATCCCTGGCCACCCTGCTCTCGCCGGTCACTCTCGTACAGAATGCGCGAGAAGGTAAAAGCTCTGTGATCAACGGTGTCCGTTGGAAATTTGGGGGGCATGCGATACCAGCCGCCCCGCCAGCGTTGCGCAGGAACTGCTACTGCAAAGACAAGCAACACCAGAATCAGGACTGCTGTTGATGTCTTGCTCACACCACGTATCTCGGGGGTGTCTCAGCCCAAACAAAAGTCCAAGACGTCAAAGCTACCCTACTCATTCTCGGACAGTGAACGGAAGTACTCTTCTACGAGATCACGGAATTCGTCTGGCATTTCCTCGTTACCTGCGAGAAAAAGATCCTCATTTTCTTCGTCAATTTCACGGCGAAGTCGATATTCAAAACGCTTCAGCTCTTCCAACACAAACGTCTGCAACCCGGCAATAACTTCAGGGTCTCTGTAGCGTCGCAAGTCATCTAACTCACGCATCCGCTGAATGATTGCATCAAGATCGTCAACATCAAACCCTTCCTCCGTAAGGAGACGGCGTAACTCCTGAGCCTCACCGGCACGCTCTTGGTACTCACGGCCCCATTGTCGAATGTCACCCGGTTCCCAAACGGCCGACCCAGGACGACGGTCACCGTATCCATACCCATCCAACGGACCACCACCGGCCACAGCACCAGGTCCTGACTGATTATTAGCCCCTCCAGCTTGTTGGCCTTGTTGACCCTGTTGGCCTTGCTGACCCTGATGGCCTTGCTGCCCCTGTTCACCCTGTTGCCCCTGCTGGCCTTGCTCCTGTTCCTGTCCCTCTTGCCACATCCGATGGTCTAACGACTCCAAGCTCCGCATCAGATCGCGCGTCTGGTCGAGCGCCTGCGCCATCCGATCACCCTCGGATTCTCCGACCGCACCGACAGCTTCCCCCAACTGCTCGGCCAGCTCTTCAATGTCACTGCCGATTTCCGACTCAAATGCATTTGCCGTTTCACCGGGTCGACTTCGCATCAGCCCTTTTGAGTAGCGAATCTTCTCCTTGAGTTTGTTGTCGCGAATGCCGGCAGCCGCCTCCTGCAACTCCCTGGACGCATCTCGTTCATCACGGCGAAACTCCGCAGAAGTGGAATCAATATCACGTTCCAAGTCCGCAACCTCAGCCTCCATGGCGTCCTTTTGTTCCATCAGACGACGCATTTCAGTCATCCGTTCAGCATCTTCCAGACCAGTAAGCTCCGCAACCTCGGCTTTTATCTCGCGTTGCTCATCAGCTAGCCGATTGGCCCGCCGCATTTGGTCCTCAATGTCGCGTTCGAGGCGTCCACGTTGTTCACCCGCGAGCCGCTCCTGTACCTCGCGCAAACGATCAAGAGCCGCTCCCGCTTCTGCGAAACCAAGATTGTCATCATTGGCCGCAGCACGGCGCATCGCGTCTGCAGCTTCCTGCAACCGACGAGAGGCATCCATCATTTGCGGTGAGTTCTGCTCGCGAGCCAAGCGTTCGAGGCGTCGTGCTGCCTCTTCGGCCTCTTCAGCCAGCGCACGTTGCCCAGCACCACCACCCTGCGTAGATTGCTGCCCTCGAGCACGTCGACGCTGGCGTTCCGCCTCACGCTCCTGACGCCTGGCCAACTCGCGCAGGCGTTCCATCAATTCATCGACAGTGTTATCAGCCTGCTGCTGCTGGCCGCGCTGCATGGTTTCGTACTGGTTACGCATCTTGTCCAGCTCGAGCTCAAACAGATCGGCAAGGTCTTGCGCCGCTTGCTGGCCGCCACCGCCACCACCACCACCACCACCTTGGCTAACCATAACTTCGTCGTAAGCTTCTTCAGCCCGCTGCAAAAACTGCAGCGACTGTTGCTCGTGCGGTAGTGCGGCGTCCGCATCCTGGTCCTGTAGCGCATTTTCAGCACCCTGCATCGCCTTTGCCGCTTCTGGCAACAGTTCCTGAATACTGCGGAAGACAGGGTCCGCTGGCATGACACGACTATTCATCCGACGAAGCAGCGTTTCGACTTGTTCTCGCAAACGACCCTGGGCCAGGGTCAAAAATACGAGATTCTCCTGAAATTCCTCCGCGCTGTAAGTCTCTTTATCTCGAATCAAATTAAACGTTGCCGAAATAATCTCCCGTTGCGCCTGTGACAACTGGCTCGGATTTCCCCCACCAGCCATTCCGCCACCACCACCCTGCGACTGCTGAGCACGGAAATCTTGCGTGTACCGGCGGATCTGCACAAAGTAAAGATCGCTTTTGACGTCCGTGTTCTCCTGCGCCAGATTGCGATCTGTCGCGCGAGCAAAATACGACACGAAGTCACCCGGCTCAAGCCCCATCTCCTCGAGAAAGAAAGTGTGGCCGGCGGAAACTTCCTTCGTATCGGTGCCACCGCTGAAAAGGCTGACCTCCTGCTCAGGACCGCCGTTGACCGAGTACACCAAGTCAAGTGAGTGAAGTCCGAAGTCATCATCGGCACGCGCCTCAACAAAAATTTCTTCAATCGCACTAGCTGTGGTATCACGCCCAGGTCGAGTAAACATGGCGGATGGCGGCTGGTCCGTTAGCACATCGATTGTGTACTGCGGCGAGGCTGAAATCAGCTGCCCATCAGGAGCAGCAAGATCAATCCGATAAAACCCTTCCTGTTCAACCGTGAAACTGGTTGTGAGTGAACCATCCGCGATCAAGACGAGATCCAGTTGCTGACCGTCATCGTCATCGAACACCAATTGGCCACCGGTAGTCCCCATGGTGGGAACCGCACGCATACGAATCTCGGTACCCTGAAGTACAGCTATGTCACCCCCATCCTCGACCATCCGCGGTTCGAGTCCGGTATACGCAGGAAAGTGGTATTCCAACTCCAAACGTTCGACATACGGAAGCTCAATCACGTCAAGCGTGTACGTGCCCGACTCCACACCAAGCGCCTCTACTCGATAGTCGGTCGTGTCCTGCAAGTCAAACAAGAGCACCTCGTACATGCCAGCTTCAATTTCCCCCTGCTCGTTTTCAATCGGGATTAACGGCAGACGATCGTAAGAACCACTCCCGGACGAAGACCGCATGAAGAGGTCGACTTCCTCGGATTCAAAACCAACAAGTCGTGCAGTAATGGACTGGTCCGCACCGCGAGCGACCGTCACATCGCCTGGTAACACCTGAATCTGATAGGGGCTTGCTGCTTCCACGCCCCCCGTTGGCATCAATAGTGCGGATACACCATGACGTAAATAGGCCGGACCAAAGATAAACAGCAGAACGGCAACTACACCAGCCACAACAAGCAACCCGGACGATGTCTTCAGTTGTTGCTGTTCAACCGACCGGCCCATATCGATATCTCGAATTTTGGATGCTGCCGATTCAATAAGTTGGCGAACCAATTCAGGAGAATGGTCGGCGGCACGATCCCGAGAACCGCGTTTACTCTCTTCGACGGCACTCAGTACCGTCGCCTGAAGAGAAGGCTCGTGCTCCTCGAGGTAAAGCGCAACGCGCTCATCCGATACCCGGCGTGAAATCGGCCGTATAAAAAACCACCAGCCAGAGACAAGTAACGCCAGATACGTTAGAACCCGAAAACCAACAATTGCGTTCGGGCTAAAACGCAGTAACTCAAGTCCATACGACGAAACCAACAAGGTGCCGAGCGACGCAGCAACTAATACCGCTATACCTCGCAAAGCCACCCGCAAGCGCCAGCGATTACGCACCTGCCTGATTGCATCAAGAATCTCGTCGTGCCCGCCAGTTAGCATGGATCCATTGAACATCGTTCGTACCCTCTGCTGGTCATCTTACACCCGCCACGACTCCATGTCGGGATATTTACTCTGTACTCAACGCCGTACGCGATAGGCGATTCGAAACCAAGGTCTCCGCAACAAAAAACAGTGCCGCTGCCACCAACAAATACCACCACATAGACTGGCGCCGCTCGAGATCATCAGCGGCCATGACTCGCGCCTCCGCTGGTCCCACCTCACGCGTTCCACCAACGCGTCCGGTAACCATACTTGCAAGCTCCTCCGGATCAACGCTTGTCAGGTCGGCCTCCGCAAGATCAACGTTGACTGCAAGCACAGACGGCACATCGCTAGCTGCATTTGCATCGTGAACCTCATACAAACCTTGCTCCATAAGGTTGATAAACCCACCACGATCACCGCCAACCTCAACCGGGATACGCCTTCCCGAAGGAGACATGACTACATAATCAGCAGCAGCGAGCCCGCCAACCCCAAGTGCTACATCCTGCTCACTAAGATTCAACACCTGACCCGCTTCAAACCACGGCGTTGGCGCCGCATACGTCGCTAGATACTCAACCACTCGATGGACAAACGGAAGGTAGACAGGTTTTTTTGCTAAGTCGTTCCAAAAACTATCGACCGTGGAAGCCCACAGGAGTACTCGGCCGCTGCCTACGTATCGTTCGGTTAAAGCAGGATTCCCGTCATCGAAACGTGCAATCACCGTCGCATCGTCATACGGCTGAATAGTACGGTACCGGAAAAACCGCGCCGTCGTAACGTCCCCGCTACGAGGCGCACTAAAGACCTCGAACACTGGGTGGCTATAGTCAACATAACCAAGCGCCCCACCACGACCTGTACGGTCACTGGGCACCCCCATCTCTCCAGCTAACAAATCCGGTGCATCGGCTGACCAAATACTCCGTTCACCCGCCACCACCAAGAGTCCCCCACCAGACCGGACAAATTCTTCAAGGGCACGCCCCACTGATCCAGATGGGGGTCTGGCGTCATTAAGTACCACGACCTGCCGGCCTGTAAGGTCAGAGACCGTCATCTCATCAACAGTCACAGTGTTCACATCGAAGGCCGGCGCAGAACCAATACCCAAGGCACGCCGAAGAAACAGATTCGGGTCATCCGGTCCCCGCCCACTACCCACGAGAAGGACGGGCACGACTTGACCAGGCGCGACCACAAAATAGAAGGCATCATCCCTCGGAAGAACATCGGGAGCGATCCGCACTGCGCCTGACATCGGAACATCGCCAAGTGTGACGGGCGCAAAGTCAACCGTAGCCGACCCATTGGGAGGCAAGTCGGCCACGAGTGCTTCAACCTCTCTCCCTTCCATTTCCAGAGTCACGTTCAGACCATCGACCGCCGTCGAGGCACGGTTCGTGAGTCGGGCGGCAACTTGGATCCGTTCGCGCCCAGAAAAGTATTCACGTTCAAACAGCACGCCCGCAACACTGACATTCTCTAAACCGACGTCACCGTCATCTATAGGAATAGGCGTCACCACCGTGCCTTCTGGAAAACGAACACCGCTCGCGCTCTCCACCCCGGCACGTTGAAAATCACTAATGAGAACCGCCTCGAGCCGCGGCAGGTCGGAGCCTTCAAAAACACCTTCAGCCAATTTCAGCGCGGGACCAAACCTGGTTACGCCGGACCCCACCTCTGCGGCGCTCACTAGGCCCGTCAGGCTTGCACGATCCGTGGTAGAACGAGAACCAGCCTCCGCTCCATTGTCGAACAGGATGACAGTTGCCCGATCATCTGGTGCAAGCCCATTAATAGTGTCAATCGCCGCACCTTGTGCGTCGGACCACCGGTCACCGAGCCCCATACTGTACGAACGATCCAGCAGGATGACGACCTCTCGGGCACCATCAGTAACCGCCGCCAGCGCAGCCGCGTAGAAAAACGGCCTTGTAAACGCAAGAATAAGTAGAAGCAATGCGGCGCACCGCAATAACAGAAGAAACCAATTCCTAATGCGTTGGCGCCGAAACGAATGAAAAGGAATTTTCCGTACAAACATCAGAGAAGGAAATTCCACAACTTCCTTCCGCTCCCGTTGAATCATGTGAATGATAATCGGCACAGCGAGGCCGGCAGCAGCAAGCAAAAATAACGGCGCAAGTAGTCCCATCAGCGCACCCTATTGAGTTTCTCTCGCATCGCAAGAAACTGGAAGAGCCCATGGTCGAGGGGTTGGGCTGTGTTAAAGAAGGCGTAATCAATACGGTTCTCACTGCAGAGGCGCGTGAGCTCTGCAATATGTTCTTGAACGAGACTCCGATATTGCTCGCGCAGCTTCTCAGGGACGACGGGCATCTTCCGACCAGTTTCAAGATCTTGGAAACTCGTCGCTTCATCATAGGGAAAGTCAACTTCGGCTGGGTCGAGTACGTGAAACACCATGACGTCGTTGCCAGCGTAACTCAGAGGCTTCAGCCCATCAACAATCGTCTGAGGATCGTCGTAAAGATCCGAAATCAGCAACACGACACCTCGTCGTTTGAAAAATTCTGTTGCACGAAACAACGGTTTCTCAAAAGCCCCTGGTCGTCCCGCCTCAATGCGGTCAAGAGTATGTAACACAACGTCGAGATGTTTGGCAGATGGCGGCACTCGAGTCACAATGTCGTCATCGAAGGTGACAAGACCGACGCGGTCACGCTGCTTCGTTGCAAAATAGGTCAGGCAGGCTGCCAAATACCTCCCGTAGTCAAGTTTTGAAATACTTTTGCTGGCAAAACTCATCGACTTCGACACGTCGAACAACACTGAAAAGTTCGCATTCGTATCGGCTTCGAACTGCTTTACGTAAAACCGATCAGTGCGCGCAAACACTCGCCAGTCAATAAAACGAATATCATCACCAGGCATATAGCCACGGTGCTCGGCAAAATCGACGGAAACTCCAAGATAAGGTGCCTTGTGGAGGCCATTAATAAAACCGTCAACGACGCTCCGCGCCAACAGTTTCAAATTGCCGATTCGCGCGAGTACCCTCGGGTCTACAAATCGTGCGCCAGGGGTCGAATGGGTATTTGCCACGTTACATCTGCGACGCCGGGACGGGCACCGCCTCTAATAACTGGTCAACGATTTCGTCTGATTTGATGCCCTCTGACTCCGCATGGAAATTCAACAGTATCCGGTGTCGTAAAACAGGACGGGCAATCGCACGTATATCTTCAAAACTGACGTGGTACCGACCTTCAGTCAGGGCCCGTGCTTTTCCTCCAAGAATAAGGTATTGCGCGGCACGCACACTTGCACCGTACTGGACCCACTTAGACACGAATTCTGGGGCACTCGAGCCTTTCTCGCGGCTCGTTCGTACAAGACTTAACGCGTAACGGAACACAATGTCACTGACCGGCACTTTCCGAACAAGTTCCTGAAACGCAACAAGATCGTCGCCCGTTACGGCATGCTTAAAATCGGGCCGGTTCGTAATCGTTGTCGTCCGAACCACCTCGAGCTCCTCATCCTCCGGCGGGTGGTCGATCACTATGTGGAACATAAAACGGTCAAGCTGCGCTTCTGGTAACGGATAAGTGCCTTCTAGTTCAATCGGGTTCTGCGTCGCAAAGACATAGAAGGGCTCTTCCAATTCGTAGGTACGTCCCTGAACAGTAACGCGGTGCTCCTGCATTGCCTCAAGCAATGCCGATTGTGTTTTAGGTGGCGTCCGGTTGATTTCGTCTGCGAGCAAAATGTTAGTGAACACCGGACCCGGCGCAAACACCATTTTTCGGCCGCCGGTCTCAGGATCCTCTTGAATAATGTCCGTGCCGGTAATGTCAGACGGCATGAGGTCAGGAGTGAACTGGATGCGCGAAAATTTCAGGTCGAGCACCTGTGCCATGGTTTGGATCAGCAACGTCTTTGCTAGACCAGGCACGCCAACAATCAAACTGTTTCCACCAACAAACAAAGTGAGCAACGTCTGATTGATAATATCCGCTTGACCAATGATTTTCTTGCGCAACTCAACGAGTATTTGTTCCCGCCCCGCCTTCATCCGGTCCGCTAGCGCTATGTCATCTGGTGACTCAAGGTCCGTTGGTTCAGTGCTCGAATTGTCAAGGTCCAAAACGTAACTCCTTCACTCAATTGTTCAGTGCGTCAATGCATAGATCACGTAGTTGACGCCAAACTTGTACGCATCATTTGTGAGATCAATGGGATACCAGCCGGTATCAGAGTATTCCCAGTACTCGCCGATATCATTTTCATAGTTCGCAATAGCTACTAACCGATTTCTGGGATCATTGTCTTCAAAATATCCCCAAAAGGTCGGCGGCGGTCCGTACATTGGTGCCATCTCAAGGGTCTCAATCTCAAAGAACGAATGGAAAATTGGATGAGTTAAATCAAGCTCAATGGGTCGATGGCCAGGAAGCACCCGGTCCATCTGTTCCGTAAAGTTGTCCCAATGGTGCGCCGTAAAATCGTCGAAGACGATAAAACCACCCTTGAGCACGTAATTCCGTAGCCCCCGCACTTCATCGTCAGTCGGCACCCAAAATCCAGGCTCTGCCATGTAGGCAAACGGAAACTTGTGTAGTTCAGGGTCATCCAGGGCAAGTACATTCCCGCCATTCGGTGCCTGATACATTTGAAGAGAGCTAATCTCCTCAAGAATTTTGGATAAATTCTTTTCCGCACGCGGGTAATCGTGCGCCCACTTGATGTCCTGACCAAACAAGCCAGTCTGAAGTCCGCGAGGCATCTCGTATTTCAAACGGACAAAGACAATCCGGCCATCGTAGGCGACATTTCCGGGCGCAACGTCTGCCTCAGCCATCCTAACGTGTCCAAATAACGCCACGACCAAGGACAGAGCAACCGCAAGAGCACCGAGCCGGGATCGCCGTCGAATTCTTAACATCGCGGAGCTGGTTCCCCCTTCGCGTCTTCCAGGCGGCGGATTTCCCGACTTGTTAATGCCAACTCAACAAGCACGGCTTCCAATTCTTGCTCGTACTGTTCCCGATCAGTGCCACCACGAAGAACGCGTAAAGATTCCACGCGTTCTTCCAAAGCGTCACGTTCTTCATAGAGCGCACGCAGTTCAGGATCGTCCGGAAATGCCATGCGAGATGCCGCAACATCTTCACCGCTCGTGAGGAACAGCCTACGCGCCAACTGCCCGTCCCCCGCCAATGGGTCAGGTTCGTCCGCTCCCACACCGTCACCGTTGTCATCCAACAGCGCGTGCTCCGTTTGCATCGTCCCGTCAGCCTCGAATTCATCTGCTACTTTCAACCGCGCGTAGGTAAAGGCCTCCAGCATTGAGACGCGTTCGTCCTTATTCGCGTCAGCATCCGCTTCTCCATCGGCAAACGCATCAACGAAGTGTCCGCCGAAAACCGCAGCATTCCATTGGCGCCCCGTCTTCGTGGCAGTCATGACTACACGGCCTTCCGCCGAAAGTGCTTCAACGAATGGCCCACTCGCACTTGCGGCATTCACAAAGGTGACATTCTGCCCATCTAGTTGATTCAAAAACTCTGAGAAATCTTCTGCGGAAGGATCACGTCCTGGCAGGTTTATCCGAGCGGCATCCGTAAAGCTCCCATGTCCAAAAACAACAATGGCCACGTGGTCAGCTGATGTGGAGCGTTCGGCAATTGCACTGATCGCAGCAGCTACATTGTCTTTGGTTGATCGATCAGTAATGAGTGCTGGATCCAGTTCAACTTTTTCCGCTAGATACGTTACGTTCTCACTCGGCACACCATAACGCTCGGTGGCGGCACCAATTAGGCTGACCGCCCAGTCATGAAATTGTTCGGTAAATGCCGGATCACCACCAAGACCGACAATGACCAACAAATGTGTCTGCTGCGCTTTTAAAGACACCGACCACACACAGCCGAGCACGACGATGCACGCCGCAAACCTACGGAGACCAGCTGACACGTACCAACAACTCACGCCAACCCCCGGAGTCGCCGATATCCCCACTCGCCGAGAACAAGTGTGCCGAGCAGAAGCAACAACGCTGGCATATCCCAAAGGTCATGCTCTTCAACCACGGTAACCCCACCACCGACGTACTGAACATCCTCTGGCAATGAACCCACGGTCTCCGGTGTGTAGTACCGTCCCCCCGTTTCGTCAGCAACGCGTTGGAGCAACGAAGACCGCATGGTCGAGTCATAGAACTCCGCATCACTTGGTGCGACCTGAATGTAGGCAGTGTCCTCGCCAATGACCTCGTCATCTGCCATTGCCTCAACATGAACCTCGTAAAAGCCTTCCGTGGTTGGCGTAAAGCTAGTCCGGTACTCACCATCTGCTTCTGCTGTCCACTCCATTGGCAGGTCGGTGAACTCTCCGTCGGGATGCGTTACTGACGCGATAACAGAGCTGTTATTCAATTCTTCAAAGTTTGCATCGCCAACGGCAGCAAAGACCGGCACCATCTCACCGAGCTGCACTCGGTCTTGCGGCAGGTTAGCGGCCACCTGGTCTGGAACACCGTCGACGAGCCATCGAAGCATGCGCCGCCAATAGGTTTCATGTGTCATATCATCTACCGCAATATCCGCATGCATTTGCCACATCCACGAGTCCTGCACGGGAAACGCTAACGCCTTGCCGGCACCATAGCGTTGGAACGCGAGAACGACCAGCTCTTCGGGCCCGCCGGATGTGTCGCTAGTCAACAGCGTTGTTGCACCGGGTTTGACTTCCGTAATCGGATTCACAATCGTGATTGGCGGCAGCTCCCGCCACCTCGCTGCTGACGCGTCCTCCGTCTCTGCTATCTGCGTCGCCGCATGCGAAGTGCCTGCCCGTGTCGGTTCGACCCCGACTTCAACAAAGAAGCTTTCGTCGCCCTCTCCCCGGGTCTCATCCAACACAACTGGCAGCACGTCCGCAACCGGCGTGCCCGCGTAGCCACCCTGACCAAACGAACGATGACTGCCCAGCATGAGCAAACCACCACCCCGATGGTTGACAAAGTCTGCGATCATTCGAAGTTGGTCTGGCGTAAAGTAATTCGCCTCGATACTGCCAAGAATGATCCCACTGTACTTAAACAACTCGGCCCTCGTACGCGGGAATCCACCCACGAGGTCATCCGGACCTTCCACATCGAGACGCATGAATTTGTTCTCTGCCGTTCGCTGCAAAATGGAAACGTGCAGGTTTTCATCGTCCGCAACCGCACGTCTGAGAAACTTCACCTCAAACCGTGGTTCGCCTTCAAAGTACAACAACTTTTCTTCACGATCCTCGACAACAACTAATGATTGACGCACGTTGTTCTGCGTTACCATTTCACCAGGTTGCGGCGACACGCGAAAGGTAAACAGGCGCGGCCCTTCTTCTCCTGCTGTGAATCGCATACGTACCGTCTGTGGTTCACCGTCCCCGGCTAAGGTAACCTGCTCCGCCCCAACAATCCGGCCCTCGTCTTCGGCCTGCACTGTCACCGTTTGCCCCTGAAAACCCTGATGGGTAACGACGAGATCGGTGACAAGGGAAGCCCCCTTTAATACGCGTCGTGGTGTTTCCACACGCCCGAGCTGGATATCCTGATCGAATTCTTCGCGACCTAGCCCAACCGTAAAGACCGGCACGCCAGACGCCTGAATAGGCAGCAACGATTCTGCCAGACCATCATCGGCGTTATCAGCTCCATCACTAACCACCAACAATCCAGAAAGCGGCACCCCTGAAAGTTCGTCATGCGCCCGTGTGAGCGCCTGTCCCACGTGCGTTCGGGTTCCGTCAAAAGCCAGCTCGTTCACAACATCAAGTCGGTCGGTCTCTGTTGAAAATTTAAAGAACCGGAGTGCGAACCGTTCGTTTAGTGCTGCCCGAAGCTCGCCTTCCGTCGTGGCTAATTGGTCCTGGACAAATTGCATCCTCGGCGTATCGTCACGATCCGCAATTTGCATACTCCGAGAATCGTCAATCAAAACACCAAGAAAGTTCTGTTGTGGCACAACGGATGACAAGATAAGTACTGGCCGCATGAGACAGAACGTGAGCACGACGAGTGCGCCAAGTCGTACAGCGGTCAACACCCCCCGATCGACTGGTTGACTATTACCGCGCACCTGCCTATAGGAACGCCAAGTCGCGATACCGGCCACGATGATGGCAACCACAGCGAGTCCACCGGTCCACGACGCACGGAACGCAAATTCCCCTTCCTCAAACATCAGGGGCCGATACTTGAACAACAGCTCAAAAAACGACTCAAACATCTAGTGACTCATCGCGTAAGCAATAAAGTTGATCCCCATCTCCACCGCAAAGGTCGAGAACTTCAACGGGTATTCCGGACGCTCAGCCCATTCCCACGCATCCCCCAAATCAGTGTTCCAGTTGATGAGCACCATCAGCCGGCCCTTGTCATCAAAAATTCCACGAACATGAGCCTCAAAACCATCTTGCTCCCAAGTTCGCCCGCCCCAGTAATTGCCATACGCCGGAACCTGTAACACCTCACTAATGCGATACACCGTATTGAAAACCGGATGGTCAAGTGGAACCTCGATGATGGGATGTTCAGGAAAGACCTGCCGGATTTGTTGCTCAAAGTTGGCCCACTGCCATGAGCCCCAAAAATCGTCGATCACCAAAAACCCGCCCGCAAGAAGATAGTTACGTAATCCCGTAACCTCCGCCGGACTTAAAGCAATATCTCCCACCTCAAGTGCGTAGAGAAACGGATATTTTCGGATTTCAGGATCATCAAGCCGTATAGCATTTTCATTCGGCGAGCCATCAACATCGATCAGCCTATTGACAATCGTCATGAACTGCCGGTCAGCCTTCGGGTAATCAACCGCCCATCGACCATAGCCCCATCCACTGCTGTAGATCGCACGCGTAAAGTAAAATTCGTGAGGTCCTGCAGGACTCTTTATCGACCCACGGCCTTGGTCGAGCAGCTGCCGAGGATCGAACCCCTGTTGAGCTTGTTGTGAGGCAAAAACGCCAGGTTCCGGCCGTCCCGAGGTCGTGGTCTCTTGCCCAGGTTCTGGTGTCGATAAACGGACCGCTACCACGGCGCCAACCAGCGCCAACCCGACAACAGCGATCAGCATTACCCGTAACGGCCGCATCAATTGCTCCAGGGGAATTCGGCCCGACGTAATCAGGGCCAAGGTAACAGGAAGGCCTCGTTTCCCTGACTCAAACCGCAGCATAGCACAGGCACTCCAACATGAAACCCAGAAACCGAGCACGACCCTCTTACTGGCCTATTCATCCCGTCACACCTGAAGCGTCCAAAGACAATCACGCCGGACACAGGCTTGCCCACCGACGTAACAAGTCACGCCGTCCCAGTGCCATCTGATGAATAAACTTCGGTTCGGGTAGCCGCATGCCCGCCGCCAGAAACCAATTGCGACGACAGCCTAAATAGACGGTATACTCCGGACCTCTGGGCCCGCACACAACGTGACGGCTTGCCCGATGTGAACCGCGTTCGGAGGCCACCATGCCCTATATATGTCGCTCAATCATCGTAGTTTTATTGTTTTGTCTTACCGGACCATCGGTTGCCCGGGGTGCTGACACCGAGTATCACCATGTCCACCTAATGGCCTCCGATGCGACTGAGGCTGCAGCGTGGTACATCGAACACATGGGGTGTCAGGCCTACGAACGCGAGGCCGCCTGTCGGTATGGGCATGTACAAGTGTTGTTCATTGAACGGGAACCAGAAGGCGGGAGTGTGGGGACCGCCGTCGACCACATCGGTTTCTCGTTCAGAGACCTGGACGCGAAGATGGTTGAATGGAAAGCAGCTGGGCTTACCGTTCTTGAAGACGTCCGCGAGATTGACGGTTTGTTTAAGCTGGCCTTCATCGAAGATCCCTGGGGTACAAAGATTGAGGTGGCACAAGATCACGAAGACCTCGGACTTCATCATCTGCACCTCAGGTCACCCAACCCGACAGCAACCCAAGCGTGGTACCAGAACGTTTTCGGCGGTCAGCAAGATCGCATGAAGGGTCGGATCGATGGTCTCCGATGGGGACGAGTGTGGTTGATCGTCTCAAGTGACACGGACACCGACTTCGTGCCTACAGACACCAGGTCATTTCATCATCTCGGCTGGGGAGTCGAAGACATGGCGGCGTTTGTGGCCGAAACCAAGGCAAAAGGAATCGAATTTTCTGCTGAACCTCGACAGATTACCAACAGTGCGGGACAGGACCTCATTATTGCCTTTATCGTCGGACCAGACGGAGCCCTCATCGAAATTGTTGAAACACTTTAACTGGCTGCTGTCCTAGTCAGTCTTCTTCGGGAAGAGCAAACACGAAGAGGTTGTTTCCAGCACTCGGATTCAGTTCTGGGTGCAAGGAGCCAAAAAGTGACGACGTCCCTGTACTGGCGACAACATACTGCCGACCATCAACTGCAAAGCTAATAGGAAACCCCGTCACTGGCGACCCCAAATTGATCTCCCAGAGGACCTCTCCAGATGTCTGATCAAACGCACGAAATCGCCCATTTGCATCGCCGCCAAACACCAGCCCACCGCCCGTTGTGGCCAGCGACAACGTCGCCGCCCGCTGCTCGTAGCCCCAAACGATCTCTCCTGTCTCCGCCGAAATTGCTTGAACAGTGCCAACCTGATCGGTTCCCGGGGCAAGTTGAAATCGCGCCGCCAGACGATAAATAGCGAGTCCACCTTCCATCGTCGACAGCACACGGGCACACGTATTTCGCAAGGGGTAGTACATGGTGTTGGTAAGCGGGCTGTAGGCACCTGCTTCCCAATCCTTGCCACCAATCCACGACGG